>JBMLMS010000184.1:0-9431 GCA_049243925.1 Pirellulales bacterium | reverse complement strand
TGTGACCAGCGAAGCCATGGATGGCGCAGCGCAGGCACATCCGAGTGAGCGGAGGGCTGGAGGCCCGTAGCGAACGTCCGGCGAGACGGTACGGGGCTGCCCCGAGCCGGATTGGGCGATCCAGGACACGGCAGGCCGAAGCCTGTCCTACTCGCCGAGGATCTCGGCGGGCGGGCCCGTGCGGGTGATGCGGCCGGCGACGAGTTCGACCACCTGCGTGGCGGCGCGGCGGGCGAAGCCGTGGTGGTGCGTCACCACCACCATGGTCTGCCCATCGCGGGCGAGCGACACGATCGTCTCCATGACCTCGGCCGACATCGCCGGGTCGAGGGCGCTCGTTGGCTCGTCGAAGAGCATCACCCGCGGCCCGAGGGCCAGCGCCCGGGCGATTGCCACCCGCTGCTGCTGGCCGCCCGAGAGCGTCGTGGGCCGGGCGGTGGCGAAGGCCGCCATGCCGACGCGGGCGAGCTGGGCCTCGGCCATGCCGTGGGCCTCGGCCCGCGGCAGCCGGGCGACGACCCGCGGCCCGAGGGCCACGTTTTCAAGCACCGAAAGATGCGGAAACAGATTGAACTGCTGGAACACCATGCCCACGTCGCGCCGCACCCGTTCGAGTAGTCGCGCGGGATGCGGGCCCGGCTCCATGCGGTGTTCGCCAATGGTCACTGCACCGGTGTCGAAGGCCTCGAGGCCGTTCAAGCAGCGCAGCAGCGTGCTCTTGCCGCCTCCCGACGGACCGACGATCGCCGTCACCTCGCGCTCGCCTGCTCGCAGGCTGACATCGGCGAGCACGCGTGTTCCACCGCGGGCCTTCGACAATCCTGCAATGTCGATCATGGGCGTTGCTCCTGCCCGGTCTCGAAGCGGCGGGAAAGCAGCGAGAGGGGCCAACTCATCGCCAGGTAGAGAATCGCGGTGATCGCGGCCAGCTCCACGATCCGGCCGCTCGAGAGGGCGAGCACGCTATAGCGCTTCGTGAGCTCGATGACCGTGATCACGGAGCACACGCTCGTGTCTTTAAAAAGCGCGATGAAGTCGTTGGTGACTGGCGGCATCACGAGCCGCACGGCTTGGGGCACGATGACATGCCGCAGCGCCTGCCACTTGGTCATTCCCAGCGCGACAGCAGCCTCGAACTGGCCGAGAGGCACGGCCTTCAGCCCGGCGCGGTAGATCTCCGCTTCGTAGGCCGAGTAGTTGAGCGCGAGGCCGAGCACTGCCGCCACGAGCGCGGGCAGGGCGAGCCCGACCTTCGGCAGGAGAAAGAAGATCGCATAGAGCTGCAGCATGAGCGGCGTGCCCCGCACCACCTCCACGAAGCCCGTCAGGAGCGGCCGCAGCCAGGCCGGGCCGTAGAGCCTGCCAAGCGCCACGCCGAGCCCGGTGAGAATGGCCAGCGGAAACGACAGGCAGGCGAGCAGCACCGTCATGCCCGCGGCGGAAAGCAGCAGCGGCAGCATCTCGGCCACGAGTTCACCGAGCGAGCGGCGTGGAGCGGCGGGAATCTCCGCAGCGTCGCGGAGGGCGAGAACCTGCTGTCGGCCGCCGAGATCCCAGCGGTCGTAGAGTGTCTTCAAGCGGCCGTCGGCGAGAATCCGGCCGATCGACTCGTCGATCGCCGCGGAAAGTTGCGGTGTGTCGCGGGCGGTGAGCACGGTGTAAGAGCCGCCACCGAACGGCCGGCCCGCAGCCCGCAAGCCGGCGAAGCGATCGGCATAGAAATTGAAAATGCAGTCGTCCATGAGCGCGGCATCGAGCACGCCCGTCTGCACCTGCTCGAGCGAGTCGATCGTGCCGTCGTAGCCGATCACGTCGACCTCGAACTCGGGGTGCGATCGCAGGTACGCCTCGGCAGCCGAGCCCGTGAGCACGCCCACCCGCCAGCGGCCGGCGGGCCCGGCAGTCGCGAGCTGCGCGACGGTGTCGGGCGGCCCGTCCCGCCGCGCGATCAGTTGCAGCCCATAGGCGAAGTAGGGCCGCGAACAGTGGTAATCGCGCCTGCGCTCCGGCAACAGCTCGATGCCGTTGATGACGCAGTCGGCCGGGTGGCCCAGGAGCAACGGGAGCCGATCCCACTGCCCCTGCTGAAACCTGGCCTTCACGCCGAGCTCGGCGGCGATCAACTCGGCCAGTTCGACCTCGAAGCCCGTGAGCCGCTCTGGCGCGTCGGGATCGGGAAACACATGCGGCCCGCCCCCCTCCTGGTCGGCCGCCCAGATGAGTTCGCCGCGGGCCACCACCGCGGGCAGGTCGGCCGCCATCGCACCTTGGGCTGCGACGACCGTGCACCACACAAGGATCGCTCGAAGCATGTGCCGTGGCGTCATGTCGGGGTGAGTGTCTCGGCATCGGCGTTCGCCCGCAGGCGACCGAGTCCGGTGACTGGATCGGCGAGCGTGCCGCGAGCCGCCGCTGCCGCGCCGGCGAGTTCGTCGCCACGGACCACGAACCGGGCCGAGGCGTCGGCCGCCTGAGCGAAATCGTTGAGCAGAGGATCGATGAGCCGTGCCCTGGGCAGCCGGGCGACGAGCGCCGCGATATCTCCTTCGAGGCCCATCCGCAGCCGTGCGAACACGAGCCACCGCAGGAAGAGCCCGAAGAAGATCACCCACACGAGTGCCTCTTCGAGAAACGCGAGCCCCTCGACGGGCTGGCCCGACCAAAGCCGCCCGTAAAAAAAGTTCCAGCCTGCCCGCACGAGCACCGCCACGAGCATGCCGGAAAACAGCACTTCGCACACGAGGCGGAGCACCGGGCTGTCGAGCCGCTCGCGGCGGCCGGCCACGATCGCGTCGATGCCCGTGGCGAGCCAGGCCGCGGTGCGCTCGAGCAGCGCCCCGACGGTCGATCGCACCTGTGCGTCGTCGAGCCGGGCCCGACCGACGAGCGGCGGCTCGATGCGGGCCCGGGCGGCGAGCCCCACGAGAATGCTCCGCGACTGTTCGACATCGGCCTCCCCGAGCCCGAGCTCCTCGACCGTCTGCCAAGTGCCGTCGCCGACCGTGGCGACAGCTTGGCCGGCGAGCAACCGCCCGATCAGGCCGCCGCCGGCAGACTTCAGCCGCGGCCAGAACGACCAGATCGCCGCCACGACATGCAGAAACATCGCGAACGGCCCGCCGTGCCAGCGATTGACGAGCTCGTCGGTGATCAGCCGTTGCCAGGCCGACCGGCTCGCCCGGAGCCGCGCCTCGACCGCCGTCGCCAGCAGTTTCTCGAGCCGACCACGCTCGCGGCCGACACCCTCAGCGAGCTCCACCACCGGGCCGCGCACGGGCTCGAGCTCGCGGAGCGCCTGCCGCGCGACGTGGTCGGCGAGATCGACGGCCCCGGTGCGGCGCACCCGCCGGGCGGCCCGGCCCACGAGCTCCTCGTCGATCGCCGTCATGAGCTCGCGGAAGCCCGCCTCTGGCTCGAGGCCAGCTGCCGTGCGCCGTGCCGCCTCCACCGCATCGAGCCGGAAGATCCGCGGCACCTCGAAGCCCTGCGCTTCGAGCTCGCGCCGCCAGTCGGCCCGGATGTCAGGATCGCGTGCGGCGTGCGTCTGCACGAAAAACAGCGGCCTGCCCGGCGCGAAGGCGGCCAGCTCACGGGCCACGATCCACGAGCGGTATTTCTGCGCCGTCGCCACGAGCAGGAGCACGTCGCACGCGGGCACCACCGCCTCGAGAAGATCGCGGTTGTAATTCGTGTCGCTCGGCCGCGACGGGCCATCGGCGGGAGCGGCCTCGTCGGCCTGCGTGTCGGGATCGGGGCAATCGACGAGCACGATGTTGGCCACGGCAGGGGCGTCGCTCCGCACCACGCGGGCCTGCATCCGCTCGAGCGGCAGCCACGAGCAGTCGACGTCGGTGGCCACGACGACGACGGGGTTCGTGGTCGTGGGCCGGGCCACGTCGCCGGCGGCGGACACGGTGCCGCCGGCCAGCGCGTTGACGAGCGTGCTCTTGCCTGTGCCGGTGCCACCGATCACGCCCACCACGAGCACGCGCGAAAGTTCGCGGCGGGCCCGGTCGAGCCGGGGTTCCACCTGCTCCCACGCGGCGCGCACCCGGCGTGCCGGGGGCCACTCGGGCAGCGACCCGCTCCAGGCACCGAGATCGGCCACGAGTGCGTCGAAAGCTGCCTCGTCGAAGGTCGCTTCACGGCCGCTGTCAGGGAGCTGCGCAGACACGGGCTCGGGCTTCATGTGCGGGCAAACTCCTCGCGCAATTCGAACACCAGCCGCCGGGCTTCCGCCACCTCGGGCCGCGCGGCGGCGGCCGCGAGGCGGTCGATCTCTTCGACGCGATCGCCGAGCACGACGTCGTGGAGCGTCTCGGCGAGCACCCGCCCGCGCTCGGCCGACCAGCCGGCGAACAACCGTTCGAGCAGCGGCTTGAGCCCCGCCATCGTGAGGCCGAGCGCTCCCTCGCCGGCGAGCGTGGCCGCCGTGCCCACGACGACGTCGCCGACGTGGTGCACAAGCGTCGTGAGGCCTCCGGCCGTGGCGGCCGCGGCGGGCACGACTGCGGCGCCGGCCATCCCCAAGCCCACAGTGATCGCGGGGCGGGCGACGGCGCCGACGTTGAGCCCCGTCACGATCCACCGCACCATGTCGGGGCTCTCTGCGGCGAACCGGTCGAGTTCGGCCCGGACGAACGCTCGATAATCGTCCGACACCAGCGGCAGGGCCGCGTGCCGGTGCTCGAGGTCGGCATACCACGCCGCACGGTCACCGCCGACGAGTGCCCCGGCCAGCATGACGCCGAGCCGCTCGTTGCGCCGGCTGGCGTCCTCGAGCCGTTCGACGAAGCTCGCCAAAGCCTGTTTGAGGGCCGCGAGCTCACGGGCGGCGAAATCCTCGCGTCGCTCGCTGTCCGACCGTGCCAGGCCGACTGCGCGGGCCGCCCACAGCACCCCGCTCCCGGCGATGCGATACGCCTTGCTGACGGTCAGATCGAGCGTGCTGCGGCGCGGTTCGAGCCACGCCCAGATCTCCTTCCACACCACTTCGCGCGGGGCCGTGGGGAGTTCCACGCGCACCCGCGCCTCGTCGGCAAGCAGCTGCCGCGCGTCGTGCCACTCGCGGGCGCTGGCCTCGAAGCCTGCAAGCCACGCGGCCGCGCCATGCCGCGGATCGAGCACCACCTCGAGCGCGCCCCGCATCGCCTCGCGCTTCAGGCGGTCGAAGTCGGCCCCGGCAAGAGCCGCGGCGAGATCGGCCGGCTCGTCACTGCCGGACGACGGCGCTTGGCCCATGAGCTCAGGCACGGCGAAAAAGTCGATCTGCCCCGCCTCGGCCTTCTGGAAATCGTGCGGGCAGGCATACACGGCCAGCGGCGCCACGCCCGTCTCGGCGGTGAACGTGGCGAGCCAGCCGCCGAGCCGCTCCCGCTGCCGCGGCCAGTCGACCATGTTGAACACCACGATCACGCCCTTGCGGGCCTGCGCCGCGGCGCGGAAGAAGTCGCGCACCGCCGCATCGTTGTACTTCTGTTGCGTGAGTACGGCGATGAGCACGTCGCAGGCGTTGCGCACGAGTTCGGCACGGCGCCAGTTCTGCCGCAGCGTGCCGTCGACATCGGGCGTGTCGAGGAGGATCAGCCGCGCCGGCTGGCGGCCTGTCGGATCCTCGCGCCACACGAGCCGGTCCGCCTCGGGGGCGTCGAGAGCATCGGTGTCGCTCGTCCAGGCCGTCGGAACGAACCCGGGAAAGAGTGCGGCCACATCGATCGCCGCAGCCCGCCCCGCCGGCAGGCTTGCCACGGGATGCACCGTGCGGGCCGCTTCCGGCACCGAGCGGCTCATCGACGAGCCGACGAGCGCATTGGCGATCAGGCTCTTGCCGGTGTTCGTACCGCCGCAAACCGCCGCCACGAGCACCGGCTCGCGGGCCACCTGACCCGCGAGCTTGCCGAACAGCTGCCCATGCCAGTCGGATCCGACCGGATCGGTGGTGCCGAGCGGCCCGACGAGCGGTTCGAGCGCCGCGATCGCTTGGCACAGCGCCGCCACATCGCCGGCCCAGGTCGCATACGTCGTGTTTCGCACGTGCTCGCTGCTCTCTTCCTCGTGCCCGGGGCGGCGGTGTTCATTGCCGGCCCGCGACGGCTGCCCGAAACTGCTCGGGGCGGGGCCATCTTGCCACGCAAGTGTGTCTTCCCTGGTTTCCGCTCGCAAATCCGTCGGCCCGGCGTCACACGCCGCGTATTTCCAGCACCACGCACGACGGTGGCATGAAGGCGATCTTGTCGCTCGCAGGGGCTGTTGCTATTTCCCCTCTCCAGATTCCCCAAGTCCCCGTTCGGTTGCCATTCCCGATCTCGGGCCGACCCATGGAACGCGTCACGAATCCGCATCCGTCTCCGCCCCGGCGGCTCCGCGGCTGCGTTGTGTTCACGCTTGCGTTCCTGGTCGTGGTCTTCGTCGACTGTCTGGGCGGCGTCCGGCGGGCCGGTGCCGAGGAGGGGCCGCTCGCGCCGCTCGACATGTCGAGTCCGCGGGCCACGCTCCAAAGCTTTACCGCCACCATCGACCGCGTGGCGGCCAATTTCAAGGACCTCAAGCAGCGCGGTGTCCGAGGGGAAAACGCGCGGCTCATCCGGCTGGGGCTGGGCTGCCTCGATCTGTCCGCCATACCTTCGTCTCTGGTGGAAACGGAGGGCCGCGAGGCGGCGGTCTGCCTCAAGGAAGTGCTCGACCGCATCCCGCTGCCGCCGCTCGACACACTGCCCGACGCTGCAGCCGTGAAGACCGCGGGGATCGATCGTTGGCGATTGCCCAACACCGAGATCTCCCTCGTGCGGCTCACCACGGGGCCCCGCGCCGGCGACTTCGTCTTCTCTGCCGACAGCGTGGCCCGCGCGGAGGAGTTTTTCGAGCGCGTCCGCCACGTGCCCTACCGCCCCGATGCGGGCAGCCCCGGCCTGTTCGACTCCTACGTGCAACTCGGCGGCTCGATGATCCCCGAAGCGCTCATCCGCCAGTTGCCCGCATGGGCCCACGCGATGGTCGGCGGCGAGACGGTCTGGCAGTGGATGGCCACGGTTCTGCTCGCGGCCGTGGCGGCGGTCGTGGTGGCGGCGGCGGCGCGGGTCCGTCTCCGCTCGGCCGGCGACAGGTTCGAGGTGGTGGAGCGGTTGTTTTTACCCGCGGCGCTCGTCGCGATGGGTTTGCTGTTCGATTGGCTCTGCACCTGGCAGATCCGCCTCACCGGTGAAATCCTGGTGGCGGCCAAGGTGATCGCGCGGTCGGTCATGCTCGTGGGGGTGGTGGCCGGCGTGCTCGACACCGCGGCCTGGGCCACCGAACGGTTTCTCGCCTGGCGACGGATGGGCGCCGACTCGATCGAGGGGCAGCTCGTGCGGCTTGCGAGCAATGTCGGCCGGTTTCTCGCCGTGGCATGGATTCTGATCGCCGCCGCCGACTCCTTCGGCGTGCCGGTGACGCCACTGGTCGCCGGGCTCGGCGCCGGCGGCCTCGCGATCGCGCTGGCCTCGCAGTACACGATGGAGAACCTGATCGCCGGGCTCGTGATCTTCGCCGACAAGCCGGTGAAAATCGGCGACGAGTGCCAATATGGTACGGTGCGCGGCCGCGTGGAGCGGATCGGCCTGCGCTCGACGCGCATCCGCGGCCTCGACCACACGGTGATCTCGATCCCGAACGCCGAGTTCGCGAAGTCGCAGCTCGTGAATTTCTCGAGCCGCGACCGGATCCCGCTGTCGATCACGCTCACGCTGCCGACGATGGGCGGACCGCGGGCGCTGCGGCAGCGGCTTGATACGCTGCGCGAGCTCGTGGCCGCACACCCCGGTCTCGATCCAGCGGCCTCGAGCGTGACGCTCGGTGATCCGACCGGCGAAGGCGTGACCGTCGAGATCGCGGCCGTGTGCCCGGGAGCCGACGAGCGCACGGCGCGGGAGTGCCGCGAGCGACTCCTGCTCGAGGCCCTCACAGTGACCGGCGGGGCGGCTGCCATGGGCGACGCCGCCACGCCACGCCTGAAGGCCGCCTGAGCGCGGCGATGTCGCCGCCCCGGGGCGGATTCCGTGGCGCGCACATGCTCGCCGCTCGCTCTTCGTGCCCGGGGGGCGGCAGCGTTCATTGCCGCCCCGGAGTGGCTCCCGTACACTGCTCGGAGAGGAGCGGCTTTCCGTACGCACGTACGCCCTCCCCGGTTTCCACCCGTACATTCGCCCTGTCGTCCCCGCGGCACGCCCACGTGCTGATCGAGCCATGATCGAACGCCGCCCCGTGTTTCCCGGTGTGATCGAGATCAACCACCAGGCGGGCTACCGCATCGGGTGCAACGTCTATCTCGTCTACGACGGCCTCGACTGGGCCCTCATCGACATCGGCTACGAGGAGAGCGTGGACGAGATCATCGAGCTCGTCCGGCAGCTGGATTTTCCCCTCGCCCAGTGCCGGGCGCTCGTGGCCACCCACGCCGACGTCGACCACATCCAGGGCCTCGCCAAGGCGAAGGCGATCCTCAAGGCGCCCGTGCTCGCCCATCCGCTCGCGGTCGAGTCGCTGGAATCGGGCGACAAGGTCAAGACGTTCGCCGAGATCGCCGCCCAAAACGTGCACCTCGAGATGCCGGTGGTGAAAGTCGACCGGGAGATCCGTGACGGCGACCTGATCGAGATTGGCCGGCAACGGCTCGAGGTCTGGCACACTCCCGGCCACACCGACAGCCAGTTGGCGTTTGGCCTCGGCAACCTCCTGCTCTCGGGCGACAACATCTATCGCGACGGCTCCGTGGGCGCGATCGATGCCCACCATGGCAGCGACATTCCCGCCTTCATTCGCTCGCTCGAACGCATCGCGGCGAGCGATGTGGAATGGCTGCTGCCGAGCCACGGACCGATCTTCCGCAAAGACGACGACCTGCTCGCCCGCACGCTCGCCCGCCTGCGTGGCTATTTGAAGTTGGCCGACTTCGGCACGTGCGCCCCCGACTGGCCGCTCATCGAAGAGTGGGACCGCGAGCTCGCCGAGGGCCGGCTGCCCGGGGCCGCGCCCACAAAAGCCGGGGCGAAGGCGCAGACAGCGGGAAAGCCGTAACGGTTTTTCCGTAAAGACCGGTCGTGCGGGCGGCCGATACCTCCCCTGGGTTCTGTTTTTCAGGGGGACAATCCGATGACACGGCACTTCGTTGCCGCCCTTGGCCTCGCGGCCGGGGCGATGCTGTTCGCCGCCACTCCGGCGCACGCACAGGCTCCAGGGCAGCAGGCCTACGGCCGCCAGTGGGGCTATTCAGCCGCCACGCCCGACTGGAATCGCTTCTACCACTATCCCTACGTGTGGTATCCGCAAAACTTCTACGCCGACGCCTACTACCAGAGCGCGAACGACCTCTACTACCGCTATCCGCAAGAGATGCGGGTGCCGGTCTACAACCGCCGCTGGCAGAACGACTACCCGAAGTCGCGCCGCTACCACCA
>JBMLMS010000183.1:0-5641 GCA_049243925.1 Pirellulales bacterium | reverse complement strand
TCGAAGCCCGAAATCGCTCTCACCGGGGCTGCGTAGCGATCGAGCACCGCGGGCACGTCGGTGACGGCACGGCACGGATGCACGTTCGTGCAATACGCCAGGGGCAGCGGGGAGAAGGCCATGCGGTGCTTCCGCCCTGAGGGCTCAGCCGAGTGAACGGCCGACCGCCGCGGCCACACGGCGGCAGACGTCCATCATCCGGCCGAAGGCGGCGAAGTCGAGCGTCTGGGCGCCGTCACTCGACGCGCACTTCGGGTCGGGGTGCACTTCGATAATCAGGCCGTCGGCGCCCGCAGCGACGCTCGCGGCGGCCATGCTTTCGACGAGGTTCGCATGGCCCGTGCCATGGCTCGGATCGACGACCACGGGCAGATGCGTGCGGGCATGGAGCCAGGGCACCGTCGCCAGCGGCAGCGTGAAGCGGGTGTGCGTCTCGAACGTGCGGATCCCGCGCTCGCAGAGCATCACCTGCAAATTGCCGGCATCAAGAATGTATTCGGCGGCCAAGAGCAGTTCCTCGACGGTCGCAGCCGGCCCCCGCTTGAGCAGCACCGGCGTCTGCGTGCGGCCAACCGCCTCGAGCAGCCGGTAGTTCTGCATGTTGCGGGCCCCGATCTGCAGGACATCGGCATAGCGGGCGACGAGCGGCACGTCTTCGGGGGCGACCACTTCCGTCACCACCGCGAGGCCCGTCGCCTGCCGGGCCTCGGCGAGCAGCTCGAGCCCCTTTTCTTTCATCCCCTGAAAACTGTAGGGGCTCGTCCGCGGCTTGAACGCCCCGCCACGCAAGCCCGTGGCGCCGGCCGCTTTGACGGCTCGGGCCGTGCCCACGATCTGCTCGACGCTCTCCACCGAGCAGGGCCCGGCGATCACGCCGATCCGGCTGCCGCCCACTTCGAGCGGCCCGGCCTTCACGAGCGTCGTCTCCGCCTGCACTTCGCGGCTGGCCACCTTATAGGGGGCGAGAATCGGCATCACCGAGGCCACGCCGGGCAGCGTCTCGAAGCCGGCGCCCGTGGCGTCGCGGTCGTCGCCCACGACGGCGACCACCGTCCGCTCCGTGCCCACGATCACGTGCGGCCGGAGCTTCAGCGACTCGACCCGGCTCACGACGCGATCCAGATCGGCGGCGACAGCACCGGCATGCATGACGATAATCATGGTGACTTCGTTTCCTCTGGCTTTCTCGCCCGGTCGGCAAACACTGCCGGCACCTCGTCGCCGCGCTTCGCGGCGGCCGCCCGCGTGGTGACGTCGATCGACTCGCCGGTGTCATTCTTGCGGACTACGTAAATCAGTTTGCCGTCCGGATTGCTCTTGGCAAGGATCGTGCGGAGGATCGCCTCGGCGGGCTGGTCGCTCTCGTCGAGCCCGAACGACTGGTTCTTCGTGATTCCCTCGAGCTCCAGATCCTTGCCCAGAATCTCGATCGGCACGCCGATTTCCTCGGCGAGCATCTGGATCGACTTTTCGAGCGTGTCGCGGGCGAACGTCAGCGAGATTCGCTTCGCCAGCCGGTCGGCCGCCGACTGGCCGGCCGCTGGCGTCGCAACGGCGGCGATGGTGGCCCCCGCGCCCGGCGTCTGCTCGATCGCGAGCTCGGCGGCGAGCGCGAGATTGTGGCCTGCGTGCCGGGGAAGATGGCAGTTGACGACGATCTCCCTGCCGCTGGACCCCGTCCGGAGGTTGGCCGCGAGAATCCCCAGCATCCGCGGGAGCCGCATCACCAGCTTGCGGCCATACGGATGCGGATCGAGCGTGTTGCAATATTCCTCGATCGAATCCGCCAGCGCCGCGATCCGCTCGCCGAGATCGGCGGCTTCTTTCCGGGCCGACCGCGCCGTCGCTCCGATCGCGTCGATCTCGGCGTAGAAGGTGTCGGCACAGTGCAGCGATAGCGCCGCCGCAGCCGTTTCACTCCCCAGGATCGCGCCGAGGGGCTCGATGAGCTTCACCAGCGGACCGGCGAACACTGGCCGGCCGTCGTGGAGGAGGTAAGACGGGGCGCCGAAGAGCGTGAGATGGCGGGTCTCGTCGAGCATGCCGACAAGATCTTCGAGATCGGGCGGGAGCGTCGCTTCGAGCCGGTCGCGCCAGTTCTGCGCGGCCCGCCGATCGGCGTCGGCCCTGCGGGAGCGCACGATCTCGGCGAGGAGGTTCTCCGGCGCCGCCACGAGCACGCGGCCGCGGCCGTCGTCAGGCAGCCAGTATGAAACCCCTGCTCCCGCGTGCACCGTCTCTCCGTCGATGTCGCGGGCCGTCGTCCGGCCCCAGGCCCGCTCACGGGCATCGTCGTCGGCCGCCACGGGCAGCGGGTCGCGGCCCCAGGCCGCATAGCCGCCCACCACGGCGTCGGGCCCGGCCTCCGGATCGGCCTGCCACCCAGCCTGCACGAATTCGACCTCGTCGACCGCGCAGCCGCATGCGGCTGCGACCATCGCAAGCGCCCGCTCCACGCGGCGGCCGAGCGCCCGCACGAAGAGCCGCCCCTCGTCGCCCGCGAGCAGGTCGGCCGGCCGGGCGAGCAACACGAGCTGTGATCCGGGCGGCAGGTGGGCGAGCGTCGGGGGTGCGCCGTCCGTGGGGGCCGCCCAGGGCACGTCCTTGGCGTCGACCAGCGTCGTCGTCGCCCGGTCGGCAAGCGGCGACTCTTCCGTGGTTGCCTCCGGCTGCGCTTGGATAGGCTCGGATGCATCCGGGGCGGGCCGCCCGGGCACCGTCGTCGCGACCGGCACGGCGGCCTTCGGCGCGACCTTCTCGGAGCTCGCCACTTCGGGCTGCGGTCGCTCGGAACTCGGCCTGGTCAACACTGCGACCGCCCCACCGCCGATCGCTGCGAGAGCCGCGAGCCCCAGCGCATACGCCAGCCACGGTGTCGTGGGGCGGGCGGCCGCCCGCGGCAGCTCGACGGGCGTGATGAACGACGGTGGCTCGCGGCGTTCGACGACGGTGACGGCCGCGGCCCGGGCGACGACCGGCGGCGCCGGGACCGCGGCAACCGCCTGGTCGATCAACGGCTGCTGCGGGGGGAGCGACGGCGACACCGAAGGCAGGCCGAAGCACGCCGCGATCGCATCGGCTGCTTCAGCCCCGGATTGATAGCGGGCGGCCGGATCACGCGCCACGAGGTAAGAGACCAGCGTCGCGATCTCGAGCGGCACCTGCGGCGGTGTAAGCGGCTCGGGCCCGACGAACGCGGCCTGCGACAGCGTCTGCTCCGGGCTTCCCTGCCAGCATGGCAATGTGCCTGTGAGCAACGCCTGCATCACGCAGCCGAGCGCATACACGTCGCTCCGGGGGTCACACACGGCGTTTGGCAGCAGGAGCTCGGGCGCGAGAAAAGCGGCCCGTGTCCCCAGCCGTGTGATCGACTCAGGCGTGTCGATCGCGGGCCGTGGCGAGGCGACATGCGGATCGGCGACGAGGGGAAATTGCAGCAGTCGGATGCGGCCAGTTGCCAGCTCGGCGCCAGCCGCCGGCGCCTGCCGCCGCAGGGCTTCGAGCGAGATGCCGCCATGCACCACACCGAGGCGATGGAGCTCGGCGACGCCGCGTGTGATGGCAACCATCAGCGGCCCCACCTCCGCGATCGGACGCGGGCCGCGGGCAGCCAGCTCCGGTGTGAGCGGCGTGCCACCGACGTCTTCGCACACGATGAATCGCTGACCGCCGCTCTGCTCGAGCGCCCAGGTGCGGGCGAGGACGGGATCGGTCGCCCGGTTCGCCGCCGTCGTGCGGCGCACGATGCCGGTCCACACCTCGAGGTCGCGGCACCGTTCGGCATCGAGCAGCATCAGCAGGACGGTGCGGCCCGAGGGTTCGTGCCGGGCCCGAAACAAATGCCCCTTGCCGCTCCCCTGATACGAGTCTTTTTCGAGCCGCTCGAGCAGCCGGTAGTCGCCGATGAAAAACGGCCCGCGGTCACCGCGCACCAGCCGCCGCGCCTGCCAGACAGTGATCACCTTGCGGCGCACGAGCCACTTGGCGATCGCCTCAGTGAGGGCATCGGGCGTGGCCGCCGGCGAGAGCGACTCCATCTCGAACTCCGACTGCAGCGCTTCGAGACGGTCGCGATCCACAAGCCCCGCCTCGGCGACGAGCGTCCAAAACTGCTGGGGAGTGGGGGTGGGCATCGTCGGGCTCTCAATCGCGAGGCGGTGGCCTTTCATCGTACCCGCTGCGGCCGGCCGCCGGCCATGTGGCACACGGCCCAGCACGGCTTTCTGCGCGTTCAGAGTAAGATCGGCGGCTCCGTCCACACCCCGCCTCATGGAGCCCGCACCATGCGTTCGAGCGAAGCCACTCGCATCTACTTCGACCGCGCCGCCGACTGCCTCGATCTCTCAGCGGGCATCCGCCGCCAGCTGCTCGGCGCGAAGCGCGAGGTGCAGGTGCAGATCCCGGTGGAGCTCGACTCGGGTGAGATGGCCACCTACGTGGGCTACCGCGTGCAGCACAACGACGCCCGCGGCCCCATGAAAGGCGGCCTCCGCTACCACCCGCAGGTCGACCTCGACGAGGTCCGGGCTCTCGCCGCGCTCATGACCTGGAAGACGGCCGTCGTGAACCTGCCCTACGGCGGGGCCAAGGGGGGCATCGCCCTCGATCCGACGAAGCTCTCACGCCGCGAACTCGAGCGGGTCACCCGCCGCTTCGTCGACGCGATTCACGACCTGTTCGGCCCCGACGTCGACATTCCGGCCCCCGACATGGGGACCACGGCCGAAGTGATGGCCTGGATCATGAACCAATACGACAAATACCACGGCTTCTCCCCCGCCTGCGTCACGGGCAAGCCGATCGACTACCACGGCATCCCGGGCCGCGAAGAGGCCACGGGCCGCGGCGTGGGCGCGCTCACGCTCAAGCTCTTGAGCCGCCTCGGCCGTCGCATCCCCGGCACCCGCGTGGCGATCCAGGGCTTCGGCAACGTCGGCACGCACACGGCCAAGTTTCTCCACGACGCCGAATGCACGATCGTGGCGGTGAGCGACGCCGACGGCGGCTTCCATCGCCCCGAGGGCCTCGACGTGCTCGCCTGCCTGCGGCACGCCCGTGAACACGGCGGCCGGCTCGCGGGCTTCACCGGCGGCGACGCGCTCACGAACGCCGAACTCCTCGCCATCGACTGCGACGTGCTCATCCCGGCGGCCCTCGGCGGCGTGCTCACGAAGGCCAACGCCGCCACCGTGAAGGCCCCGATCGTCGTCGAGGCGGCCAACGCACCGATCGAGCCCGAGGCCGACGCGATCTTCGACGACCGCGGCATCGTCGTCGCCCCCGACATCCTCGTGAACGCCGGCGGCGTCACCGCGAGCTACTTCGAGTGGGTGCAAAACCGGCAGCACTACCAATGGGGCGTGGCCCGCGTCTACCAGGAGCTCGACCGCATCCTCGGCGAGGCCTTCGAACAGGTGTGGCAGCTCTCGACCTCGCGCAAGGTCCCGCTGCGCACGGCCGCCTACATGCTCGGCGTCGGCCGCGTCGCCCGCGCCACAATCCTCGGCGGCACGGCGTGATGTAGGACGGGTTTCAGCCTGTCATGCCTTAAGTTGTGTGCGCCGGCTTCGGGCTCCCCATATCCCGCTCGCCGGACGTTCGCCTTCGCCCTCCAGGCTACGGCTCACTCGGATTTGCCTGC
>JBMLMS010000182.1:1230-3065 GCA_049243925.1 Pirellulales bacterium | reverse complement strand
AAAGTGGCGGGCACCCGTGAGGGCATCGATCACCTTGTGGCAGAAGCCAGGGTGCGTCAGCCACAGGGCCGGATCGTAGCGACGTAGATCGATCGCCACGGAATAGGTGCGCAGCGTCTTCCGCCGCTTTTTCACATATTGCGGGAAGAAGGAGAGCGCGAGCTCGCGGAGTGAGCGGTAGATCGGGTCGCGGTAGCGCAGAAACGGGCTGTTGCTCTTGGAGATCGCGCCCCACGAGCGGCCGCGGCGGAAGAGCGCGACCACGTGATCGACGTCGCCGCGGGCCGCCCCCATGTCCATCACGAGCGGCGGTTCGCCGGTCAGCCAGAGGGCAGCAGCTGCCACGAACGCCCCCTCCACGCAGTGGGCCTCACCGTGCCGCAACGCCTCGGCGACGCTGCGGGCCGTCGGGCCCGCTGGCTCGGCGTTCCAGCGGAGCGCGTTCACGAAATCCTGGATCCTCTCCGGCGTTTTGAGCCCGGCGAGGCGGGCGGCCACACGCCGTTCGAGGCCGGGCAGGCCGGGGCCGGAAGTGGCGGAAGCCGGGCGGGGCATGGGTGCCGAATCCTCGCAGGGAAGACGGGTCAAGGGATACAATCGGGGGTGATACGACGGCAACTCTACAGGAGACGGAATCGGATGTCGCCGCGCATGAGTCTTCGGGTGGCGGTCGGCGGGGTCGTGGCGCTCGTGGTGCTGCTCGTGCCGCACCACGCCGATGCAGACCCCTGTCATGCGGCCCAGCCGGTGTGTTGCCCAGTGGCAATGAATCCGTGCGTCGGGGCGTGGCCGGCCACCTGTTCGTATCAATCGTTCTGCGGCACCGGCTGGAGCTTCGATGGCTGCGGCTTCGGCATCAGTCGGTATCGCAGTTTCGCGTATGCCACCCCCGGCTTGTGGTGCGGCTGGTCGTATCCCTACGTCACGCAGGCCTATGGTTGGGGCTGCAATCCGTTCCTGCCGCGAGTGTGGATGCCCCCCGTGGTGTGCTACCCAGGAAACTTCGTGCCGGCCTTCGGGCCGGTGGGCGTGTATCCGTTTCTGGGATTCGGCGCTCGCGGCGGCACGACCATCATGCAGATCGGCCGCGGCCCCGCGGTGCACGTCAGACGTTTTGCCGCAGCCACCCCCGATGCACTGCGGCCCAGCAATCCCGCGGCGCGGGAGCGGGCCGCCAAGCTCGTGGCCACCGGTGATCGTCATCTCCGCGCCGCGCTCGCCGATCGCGCCACGCTGCCACGGGCGCTCGATGCCTACCGCCGCGCCGAGAAGATCGCGGCCGATCAGCCCGACACGTTTCTGCGCCAGGCGATCGTGCTCACCGCCCTCGATCGGGCTGATGACGCGAAGGCGGCGGTGGACAGGGCGATCGCGATCGACGGGCGGCTCGCCGAGTCGCCGGCCCCGGCGCTCGCAGTTGGCGATCGACCGCCGCCCGATCCGGTGTTCGGCGATCGGCCGCTCGGTGGGCCATCGCTCTTGGCCGAGCGGAGTGCCGGCCTCATCTGGGGGATCTTTGGCGACGACGCAGGCCAGGCCCACGGGCCGAACTGGATCGCCGACCGCTGGTCGCGGCACTGGCAGGACGGCCGCCGCTTGATTGCCGCGAAGTAGGGACGGATCGTGGGCCGGTTGTAGGACAGGCTTCAGCCTGTCGAATCAGTGACAGGCTAAAGCCTGTCCTACACGCTGGCGGCGGGTATTCTTGTCCGCATGACCACGTCTACCACCCCCGCGCTCTGCCCCAGGATCGACCTCGCTTCCGCCGACGGCCGCGGGCGGCTCGACGCTTTGCGGCGCACGCTCGTGTCGCAGGGCGAAATGGTGAGCCCCGC
>JBMLMS010000182.1:0-1130 GCA_049243925.1 Pirellulales bacterium | reverse complement strand
GTTCAGCAGTTTCAGCAGGCCGTGCTCATTCGTGACGTCGAGGTGAAGCTCCCTGGCGGCGGCGTGCTTCGGCAGCGGTATCTGCCGCTCGACCGCGTGGGTGTGTGCGTGCCCGGTGGCGCCGCGGCGTATCCCTCCACGCTCCTCATGACCGTCGTGCCGGCGCAGGTGGCGGGTGTGCGCGAGATCGTGGTCGTGGCGCCCCCCACGAAGTTCGGCTCCGACAACGCCCACGTGCTCGCCACGTGCCACGAACTCGGCGTGACGACCGTGCTCCGGGCCGGCGGAGCGCAGGCCGTAGCGGCGCTCGCCTACGGCATCGAGGGCCTGCCGCGTGTCGACAAGATCGTGGGCCCCGGCAATCTGTTCGTGGCCCTCGCGAAGGAACATGTGTTCGGCGACGTGTCGATCGATTCGATCGCCGGCCCGAGCGAGATCGTGATCGTGGCCGATGGCCACGGCAACGCCGAGGGCATCGCCGCCGACATGCTCGCGCAGGCCGAGCACTCCCCCGGCTCTGCGATCCTGCTCACTGCCGATGCCGGGCTCGCCGACCGCGTGGCGGCCGCACTCGAGGCCCGCGTGGCGACGCTCGAGCGCGGCGATCTCACCCGCGACAGCCTCGCGAGGTTCGGGGCGATCGTCGTGACCCACAGTGACGCCGAGTCGGCAGCGCTCGCCGACGAACTAGCCGCTGAGCATCTTTCGATCGACACGGCCGACCCCGAGGCGACGCTGGCGACAATCCGCCACGCCGGCGCCGCGTTCCTCGGCCCTTACAGTCCGGTGGCGGCGGGCGACTACGCGGCCGGCCCGTCGCACGTCTTGCCCACCGGCGGCACGGCCCGGTTCGCGGAAGGCCTGTCGGCAAACTCGTTCCTCCGCGGCGGCAGCGTGATCAAACTCTCGCAGCGCGACCTCGCCGACATCGCCGCCGACATCGCCACGATCGCCAACGTCGAGGGCCTTACGGCGCATCGACGCAGCGTCGAAGCCCGAACGGAGTGACGTGGGCGCGCCGGCTTCGGGCTCCCCATATCCCGTCGCCGGACGTTCGCCTTCGCCCTCCAGGCTCCGGCTCACTCGGATTTGCCTGCGCTGCGCCTGGCGAATGTCGCGCCGTCGCCGCC
>JBMLMS010000181.1:0-4424 GCA_049243925.1 Pirellulales bacterium | reverse complement strand
TCGAACGACACCGGCGTGCCGGGCTCGAGCCCGATCGCGAGGAGTGCCGCATGCACCAGCCGGGCCGAGGACTTCGTGGCCACGATCGATTCGTGCTCCTTGGTGCCCTCCGAGCAGGCGAAAAACTCGATCGGGCCGCGATCGATCGCGATGCGTCCGCCGACGACGACCTCCTTGCGAGCAGGGTCGACCCACACCTCCTCCGTCGGCGAAAGACGCTTCAGCTCCGGATGCCGATCGCCGGGCTCGGCCGCGGTGGGTGCCGGGCCGCCGGGCACCGCCGCGAGGGCGATCGCCGACAAAATCAGGCAGCGAATCGTGCGCATCGAGTCGGCCCCGTGGAGGTTCGAGAAGCATCCGGTACGATAACGCCCCGACGGCCCGCCGACGAGCGACGCGTCGTCTTTTCCCTGGAAGCGTGCCATGCCAGCGACGAAGAAAGACAAGACACGGCGGAAACGGGCGGAGGCTGCGAGCCAGCCCGGCACGAAGGGCGGACGATCCGCCGCCCGCGACGTTCCCGCCACCGACCGGAGCGTGGCGCCTTCGGGCGGCAGCGCCGCCGCATCGACGCGAGCCGCCGCGGGAAGCCGCCCGCCGCGGGTCAAGGCCCGGGTGGCTGCCGAGCGGATCCGCGAGCTGGCCGACGTGAGTGAATCGCTCGACAGCCGGCGGCGGCTGCGGCGGCTCGCCAAGCTCGTGGCGCACGGGTCTCGGCAGGTGCGCGGCATCGCGTTCGTCGAAGGTCTGCTCGGCGAGTGCCTCGACGAGGCGGCGGCCGGCGGATCACCGCGGGAACGGTGGCTCGTGTGCGAGGCCGCCACCTGGGGGCTCGCCTGGCTCGCGCGGACGCGGCGGGCCGGCGGCTCGGCCGGTGGACTGCTCGAGCGGCTCGTGAAGTTCGCCCTGCAGGCCCGCGATGGCATGCAGCGCCGCGACACCGGGCCGGCGGGGTTCGTCGTGGCGTTGGCGAGATTGTTCCGCGACATCGAGGCCTGCCGCTGCCTCGAAGCAGCCGCTTCGGAGGCGCTCGTCGAGGAGATCGGCCGTCTGGTGTCGGATGATGGAGCCGTCGTCGTCGGTGGCGATCCGAGAGGATCGGTGGCCATCGTGGAGCGGGCGGAGCGTTGGGCGGGCGTGCGCGACACCGCTCTGGCCACCGGGGGCCCGGCTCCGTGGGACCCCGCGACCGAGGCCCGCTGCAAGGTCGCCGCGGCCACGGCACTGCGGCTCCTGGGCGGCCATGGCCGGATCTTGACCGGGGTGGGAAGGCTCCCGGAGTCGTTCTCGCAAAAACTGCTCGCAGCGTCGCTCGCCCGGAAGGGAGCGATCGGACGCACGGCGTCGGCTGTCTGCAGGCCGCCGCGAACGCTCGACCGCCATGCAGCCAAACGGCTCCTGCCCCGCGATCTGCATGCCGCCGACTCCGCCCTGGCGATCATCCGCACGGGCTGGCAGCGGGACGCGCTGCGGGTGTTTATCGACTATCGTGAGGCGACGCCCCGGCTGGAGATCGCCAACACCGATCGGCTGCTCGTCGACGGACCGTGGACGTGGCAGGCCTGGCTCGACGGACGCGCGCTCGAAACCGAGGGCCCGTGGACGGTGTCGTGCTTCGAATCGGATCGCAAGGCCACGTTTTTGGAGATCGCGGCCCCGCTCGGCGGCGGGCTGCAACTCGAACGGCAGGTGGTGGTGCTCGTGCGCGACGCGATCGTGCTGCTCGCCGATGCGATCACCGCGACGACACCTCCCGCAGGAAAGACCCTGCGGCTCGAATCGTCCGTCGCGCTCGGCACCGCGCTCGAGGCCGAGAGGGCCGAGGAGACGCGTGAGGCGGTGGTGTACGACACGTCCATGCGGGCCACCGCCCTGCCTCTGGCGTTGCCCGAGTGGAATGCCGCGCCAGCCGCGGGCAGCTTCACCGTGGCCGACGGCACGCTCGCGCTCCGGCAGGAGACGGAGGGCGGCCGGCTCTACGCACCGCTCTGGCTCGATTGTGCGCCCGCCCGCGTCGGCCGGCCACTCACGTGGCGGCAGCTGACTGTCGCCGACACGCGGCGCAACCTGCCGCGGCATCAGGCCGCGGCGTTTCGCGTGCAGGCCGGCCACGACCAGTGGCTGCTCTATCGCGCCCTCGACATGCCGCGCAACCGGACCGTCCTCGGGTGCAATCTGTCGTGTGAGTTTCTCCTCGGCAGAGTCGGCTCCGACGGAGTCGTGGCCCGCACGCTCGAGATCCAATAGGCCGCACCGGCGGCGGTGGTGGCCCTGTGAACGACCCAGCGAGCGATCGCCTGAGAAACAATCTGGCCGCGATTCGCGGGCGGATGGCGGAAGCCTGCCGGCGGGCCGGGCGGCTGCCGGGCGACGTGACGCTCGTCGGCGTGACGAAATACGTGTCGGCCGAACTCGCGGCCGACCTCGTGAAGGCGGGCTGCCACGACCTGGCGGAGAGCCGGCCGCAGTCGCTGTGGGCGAAAGCCGACGCGCTGGCAGCGCTCGCCGCCGCCCCGCGCTGGCACCTGGTAGGGCACCTGCAACGCAACAAGGTCCGCCGCACGATGCCGCTCGTGTCGCTGCTCCATTCGCTCGACAGCCGCCGGCTGCTCGACACGCTCGACGCCGAGGCCCGGGCGTGCGGCCAGACGTGCGACGTGCTCGTGGAGGTGAATCTCACGGGTGATCCGGAGCGGACCGGGCTGGCCATCGAGGAGGTGCTGCCGTTGCTCACCGCCGCAGCTGCCTGTCTGCACGTGCGCGTGCGCGGGCTGATGGGCATGGCGGCCGCGCCGGAGGGCCCGGAGGCAGCGGCCACCGCCCGGCGGCAGTTTGCCGGGCTCCGGGAGGCGCGTGATCGATTGCGGAGGGAGGCGCCGCCGACGGTGTCGCTCGACGAGCTTTCGATGGGGATGAGCGAAGACTTCGAGGAGGCGATCCTGGAAGGGGCGACGCTCGTGCGCGTGGGCAGCGCCCTCTGGGAGGGCGTGGCCGGATAGGCGCGACGTCAGTCGAAGCGGACCTCGAGAATCTCGAACTTCATGGTGCCGGCGGGCACGTCGATCGCAACCTGCTCGCCGACCTTGCGGCCGAGCAGGCCCTGGGCCAACGGGCTGGCCACGTTGATCTTGCCAGTGTCGTAGTCTTCTTCGCCCGCGCCCACGAGCACGAAGATCTCTTCGTCGCCGAACTTCAGATCCTTGACCACGATCGTGGCGCCAAACACCACCTCGTCGGTGGCCTCCTTGGGACGCTCCACGATCACCGCCCGCGCGAGCTTGTCGGCGAGCAGGTTGATCTTGGCCTGCATCATGCCCTGGCTCTCACGGGCGCCGTGATACTCGGCGTTTTCGCTGAGGTCGCCTTCGCTCCGCGCCGCAGCCACCCGCTGGGCGAGCTTGGGCATCTCGACGGTGTTGAGGTGGTCGATTTCGGCCTTGAGCTTGTCGTAGCCGGCACGAGTCATCGGGATCAGGTCTGACATGATCAATCTCTCACAAGCGTGCGAACAAAACGGGCCATCTGAACGTGGCAGCGAGGAAACGTCGCCTGCCGATTATGTCGGAGGCAGGTAGAGCAGGCAGCCACAGCCCCGACAGGGCACGACCCGCCCCATCGATAGCTCGGCGAGCATGTTGCCTGTGAGCTGCTGAAAACAGCCACCGCAGCTCGTCCCCTCCACGGGCGCCATCGCATCGGCGCCCTTGCTCTTCACGATCCGCTGGTAGACCTCGCGGGAGTCGGGCGGAAGGTCGGCCTCCGCCGCGTCGAGATCGACCCGGATGCGGACCACCTCGGCCTCGAGCCGGGAGGTCTCGCCGTCGACCTTGGCCTTCGTCTCCGCGAGCTGCTTCTTCACGGCCGCGATGTCGGCCTCGGCCGGCGCGAGCTTCTTCTTGACCGCATCGAGCATTTCGAGGCCTTCGAGAATCTCGTCTTCCAAGACCTTCGTGGCCATCTTGTCGGCCGCGATCTGATCGCGGAGCGTCTGGTATTCGCGATTCGTCTTGCAGGCGTTGAGCTTCGCTTCGAGGTCGAGAATCTTCGACTCGGCCGACCGCAGCTGCAGCTGCTTCTGGTCGGCGGCCATCTTGGCCTTCTTGATCTCGTCGAGCGCCCCGGCGTGCGTGGCCTCGGCCGCCTCGAGCTGCTTCGTGCGGGCGGCAATCTGCCGCGGCCCCGCCGCGAGCTGATCGCGCAGATCGGCCAGCTGACGATGCAGCCTGTGCAGCGTGCGAAGAGCGTCGGCGGTGACGGCGAGAGCCATGCGAAGACCTGAGTCGCGCGGCCAACGGGACCGCGGGATCGGAAGTCTACCAGATCGTTTCGGACATGCCGAAAGGTTCGAAAAGGTCGCCGATCAGCCCAAACCGGCTCGGGGTTACCCCGTACCGTCTCGCCGGACGTTCGCCTCCGCCCTCCAG
>JBMLMS010000180.1:3281-19968 GCA_049243925.1 Pirellulales bacterium | reverse complement strand
TGTCCGTTCGCTCGTGACGTTGCTGCTCGCCGCGAAGCATGAATGTTGGGTGGATGGCTACGTGGCCGAAGAAGCGCGTCGGAATATTCTCGCGAAAGCCCCCGACAGCGTTTCGGAACTCGAACGGCAGATCGCTCGGCTGCGACTCTCCGTATCCGCCCCTGACGCGGCCCGCGCGAAGGCTTGCAGCAGCCTTGCCGAAAAGGACCAGCCTGTGCTTGCAGCCGCAGCAGCGCTCGGATGCGAGATTCTCGTCACGGGCGACCGCAGTCATTTCGGATCTCTCTACGGCCGCTCGCTCGCGGGTGTGATGATTCACTCACCCCGGTCGCTCTACGAGCACCTTTTCGGCTTGTGATTTCGACTGCAGGAAGGCCTGCTGCCACGATGCCGATCCGTGAACACAGCAATGCCTAGGCGTACACTGAGAGGATGCCCTGGGCTGAGGCCAGTGACAGGCTGAAGCCTGTCCTACAAGGGGGGTGCGAGCGGAGGGCTCAGGCCCGATCGATCACGAGCGGGTCGTGGGCGTGGACGTCGCCGATCCGCAGGGCGGCCTTGCCCGAGAGCAGATCGTCGACGAGCGAGCCCACGAAGTCGGCCCGCCACCCGCTCGCCAGGAGCGGGGGACGTTCTTCTTCGTGGTAGCCGAGCTTGAAGGCGAGCAGGTCGCGCATGTCGGCGGCGGTGCCGACGAGCGCCGGAGAGATCTTCTCCTTGCGGCAGTTGCCGGCGATCGCCGTGGCGAGAAACTGCCCGAGCACGGCGAGCTGCGAGGGCGGTGCGCGATGCCGTTCGCCGCCGGGCAGATCTTCCTCGGGGCAGGCGAGGCCGCGTTGAATCGCCTCGGAAAGCCCGTTCATGATGTGCCGCAGATCGGATCGCTGCATGCCGCGGATCGCGCCGATCTGCGCGGGGTCGGCGCTTTTGCGCTTGCAGAGCTCCACGATCAGATCGTCGCGGAGCACCCGCTTGGGAGGCATGTCGCGGCTTTCCGCCACCTGATCACGCCAGTGCCAGAGCTCGCGGGCGATCGCCAGCTCGCGCCGCGGCAGGCCGTTGAGCCCCGAGATCCGCCGCCAGCGCTTGCGGGTGAACGACTCTTCCACGTCGTTCTGCCAGGTGGCCATTTCTTCCTGCATCCAGGCCGTGCGGCCCGCCGCCTCGAGCTTGCCCGCGAGCTTGCTCCAGAGCTGCTCGAGGTGCCGCACGTCGTCGAGCGCGTAGTCGAGCTGGGCCGCGGAGAGGGGCCGGTGCCGCCAGTCGGTCCGCGTCTCGCCTTTGTTCGTCTGTGCGTTGAGAAACCGCCGCACGATCGAGGCATACCCCGCGGGATAATCGTGGTCCACGAGGCCCGCCGCCACCTGCACATCGAAGAGCCTCGCCGGCCGGGCCTGGATCGCATGGAGGATGAAGCCCATCTCCTCGCGGCCGGCATGCACCACCGTCGTGCGCTCGGGATCCGTGAGCAGCCACCAGAAGGAATCGAGTTCGCGGACCTTGAGCGTGTCGATCACCGCCAGGATGCCGGGCGCCGCCACCTGGATCAGGCAGAGCTGGCTGCGGTAGGTGTGCTCGGAGACGAACTCCGTGTCGAACGCCACGTGCGGGTGGGCAGCGAGGCGGGTCACCAGGTCTGCGAGCTGCGGCTCGGTGGTGACGTGGTCGTACATGAAGGTGGGGTGCCGGACGAACGAACTACAAAAACAAGAACGACATGACCGCGAACACCGGCAGCAGCACGCCGAAGCTGTAGAGGAGATAGCCGAAGAAACTCGGCATCCGCACTCCGGACTGCTCGGCGATGGCCTTCACCATGAAGTTCGGGCCGTTACCGATGTAGGTCATCGCCCCCAAGAATACGGCACCGAGGCTCACGCCCGCCAGTCGGCCCACTTCGACGCCCGCCATCGTGTCGCCCACGGCCGGCAGCGTCTGGGCCGTCTTCAAGAACACGAGGTAGGTCGGAGCGTTGTCGAGGACGGCCGAAAGACTGCCTGTCGCCCAGAAGAAGGCACGGGGAGAATCGATCCCCAGGCTCGCCCCGTGCTCGTTGAGGAGGGCCAGCGCCGGCTGCATGCAGACGAAAATCCCCACGAACAGCGCCGCCACTTCCAGGATGGCGCCATAGCTGAAGCCGTTCTTGCGGCGGATCTCGCGAGAGCCGAAGAATAGCGACGCTGCGACGAGCCCGAGCAGCACCGTCTCGCGGAGAAAGATCCACGGGTGCCACGCCGTGCCCGGCACCGCCTTCGATGGATCGAGCAGGGCCACCGCGGCGATCACGCCCGCCATCAGGGCCGCGTTGGGCCACAGGCCGCTGATCCGCAGCCGCGTGGTCTGCCGCTCGTCGCGGGCGAGATCCCGCGCCGCTTCGCGCGGGTGGGCGAAAAACGTATCCCAGGCCCAGTAGATCGCGAGCAGCGCGCCATTGGTAAACAGCCACTCGCGCCACAGGCCCATCGTCCAGAGAAAGTCGACACCCTCGAGGTAGCCGAGGAACAGCGGCGGATCGCCGATCGGCAGGAGGCAGCCGCCACAGTTGCAGACGAGGAAGATGAAGAACACGAGCGTGTGGGCCACATGGCGGCGTTCTTTGTTCGTTTCGAGGAGCGGCCGCACCAAGAGCATGGCGGCGCCGGTCGTGCCGATGAAGCTCGCGGCCAGGGCGCCGACGCCGAGAAACGTGGTGTTGACGCGGGGCGTGGCCACGAGATCACCCTCGATTCGCACACCGCCGCTGATCACGTAGAGCGCGAACAGGAGCACGATGAACGGCACGTATTCCGAGAGGAAGGCGTTGGCGAGCACCGCGCCTGCCACGCCCCACGACGGGCCGGCCGCCGCCGGCGCGACGGCCGCGTGCGTCGGGAAATGAAGATCCACGGGGTGCCCGTGCGCGAACAGGTAATACGCGATCGTGACGAGGCCGAGCACGCCGGCCACGAGAAGCTTGCTCGAATTGTGCTCCCACCAATGCGACGCCCGCGCCGTGAGCGGCAGGATCGCGATTGCCGCCAAGAGCAGGCAGAAGGGCAGCACGGTGACCGCCGGCGGCGACGTGCCGGCGTGGGCATCGTGGGCGGCGCCATGCTGCCCCGCCTCGGCATCCTGGTGGGCGTGGGCGGCTTGTGCGGCCACCAGCAAATCACGACCATGTTGCGGCCAGCCGGCCAGCGCCGCCGCGGCGTAGGCAGCGAGCAGGAGGGCGATGAGGGTGAGCGTGGGATCGGTGCGGCCGGTCGTGGCGTGGGAGTCGTGCGTCATGCGGATCGTCCTCGAAGGTGCCTTCTGGGCGGGCATCGTACGCGATCGGCCGGAGCGATGGAAAGGATGACGAGCACCATGCACGAGCCCGCCGCGGAGGTCTGGCTGCGGGGTAATGCGCGGCCTGCGGCACTTCTTGTCGGGGCCGCGATCGCCACCGGCACGGCGCTCGTGGTGCTGGCGGTGCTGCCGCAGACGGCTGCCGTCGCGCTGCCGTGCGCCATCGGCTTTGCGGTGCTCGCCGGGCCGGCTGTGGCCGCCGTGGCGATCGCCGCCATCCAGCCCCGCCTCAGCCGGCGGGGCGACATGCTCCGGGTGCGGCTGGCCCCGCTGGCGGCGCACGACGTGCCGGTGGAGTTTGTGGAGTGCTTCTTCATGGGCTCGCACGTGCTGCCCGATCCGCAGGGCCGCGACGACGTGCCGACGCAGCGCGTGGGCACGCTCGTGATGCGGGTCGCCGAACGGGCGACGGCCTGGCAGGCACGGCCGACGTTCGCTCCGTGGGGCTCGTGGGCCGATGGCGCGGTGGTGTTCGACGGCCGCTGGTGCGAGCCCTTGTCGGTCGAACTGGCCCGTGGGCTGAGCGGCCGGCTCGTCGAGGCCAGGCGTTCGAGTGCGGAGCGCGCGCGATGACGTGGCAGGGCGTGCTCGTGAGCGTGCGCGATGCCGAGGAAGCCGAGGAGGCCCTCGCGGGTGGGGCCGATGTGATCGACGTCAAAGATCCCGTGCGCGGTTCGCTCGGGGCAGCCGAGCCGGCGGCAGTGGCAGCGGTCGCGCGGGCCGTCGGGCGACGCGTGCCGTGGACGATGGCGGCAGGAGAGCTCGCCGCGGGGGCCGTGCCGCTCCGGGCATGGCTCGAGGCCGTCGGCAGCGCGGTGCCGCCGGAAGCCGCCGGGCTGGCGGCGGTGAAGGTGGGGCTCGCCGGCATGGCACACCGGCCGTGGCGTGACGAGCTTCTGCAGTTTCACACGCTGCTGCCGGCTGGCTGCGTGCATGTGGCCGTCGCCTACGCTGATTTTGACCGTGTCGACGCGCCGGCGCCGCCCGAGGTGATCGCTGCGGCCGCCCGAATCGGCTGCGGCATGCTGCTTCTCGACACGGCCGACAAGCGCGGGCCGGGCCTGCTCGGGCTGCGGTCGCCCGGCGTGATCGGCGGCTGGGTCGCAGACGCCCGTCGTCACGGGCTCGGTGTGGCGCTCGCGGGCAGGGTTGCGATCGGGGAAATTCGGCTCGCGTGCACGTGCGGCCCCGATCTGGTCGCACTCCGCTCGGCTGTCTGCTCCAATGCGGGGGATGGCGACGTGCGGCTCGGCCGAGTGTCGTCGGACCTCGTCGCCACGGCGGTGACGGAATTCAATGCGGCCTCGCGCCGTCCCTTGGAACACCACTCCTCATGAAGCCCCTCGAAGTCCGAATTCCACACCGTCTGCCCCCGACCGAGGTCCGGCGCCGGCTCGACGAGGCGGTGGAACGGGCCCGCACCCAATACGCCGACACGGTCGGCCCGATCGAAGCCACCTGGGAGACCGAGGAGCGGATGCGGGTGCGGCTGGCAGCAATGGGGATGGATTTCGACGGGAGCATCGAGGTGCTGGCCGAAGAGCTGCTCGTGGCGCTCGTCCTGCCGGGCATGGCAGGGCTGTTTGCCGGGCGAATTCAGTCGGGCATCGAGGAACGATTGGGAGGATTGTTGGGATCGCAGCAGGTGTAGCGTCGCGACGCCATTCGGGATGGCCCGGCTGCCGATTTATTCCGAAGCAGCCGGGACGCGCTCCGGCGGAGTTCCTTTCGACACGATCATGCCCCTCCACGCGATCCTGCCACAATCGTCTCTCGCGCGGCTGACGGGCATGGCCCTCGTGGCTGGTGCCGTGGCCCTGGTGCTCGGGCCAGGCGTCGCCACAGCGCGCCAGTCGGGCGTGGTGGGAATTCCGGAAGACGATCCCTTCGCCGACGAGCTCAACCCCTTCGGCTCGGGCAAGCAGCCCGCGCGGCCGGCACAGCCGCCGGAGCCCCCGCAGCCGCCGCCGGTGAAACTGCCGGTGCCGTTTCCAGAACGCACGCTGCCCGGCGATCCCGCCGAACGGCCCACGCCACCGCGCCGTGATGCCGTGCCACGGCCGCAGGCACGCCCCGAGCCGCAGGGTGATCTGCGCAGCCTCGAGCCCTTTCCGGATGCCGATTCGCCGACCGCAGAGGTGGAGCCCTCGCCCGCCGAGGCGCTGCTCTTGGAGGCCGAGAAGCTCGACCGCGCAGGCAAGCTGGAAGAAGCCCGCGACGTGTTGCGAAAGGCCGTCAAGCTCGATCCCAAGCTGACGATCGGCCACCTCGCGCTCGGCGTGATCAGCCGCCGGCTCGGCGATTTCCGCGGCTCGGTCGACGCCTGTTCCGCAGGACTCAAGATCGATCCCCAGGATCCGGAGCTCTACCTGCGGCGGGGCATTGCCTGGTTTCATCTCGGGCTGCACGGCATCGCCCTCGAAGATTTCGAGGATGCCGCAGGGATCGCGTACGACGACCCTCGGCCGGAGCTGTGGCGCGGGCTCTCGCTCATCGAGCTCGGTCGACCGCTCGAAGCGATCAACGCCTATGCCTCGGCCATCCGCCGCGACCGGACGTTCATGATCGGTTACCTCAATCGCGGCCTTGCCTACCTCTCAACCGGCGAACCGCGGAAGGCGGAGTTTGATTTCGATCTCGCGATCCGCCACAACCCGAAGGACGTGCGGGCGTGGTTCAATCGCGGTGTGGCGCAGGCGGCCCAAGGCCGCTACGGAGACGCGGTCGAGTCGTACTCGGCGGCTCTGAGCATTGATCCACAGCACGAGCCGTCGCAACGCAACCGCACGGCCGCGGAGCGGATGGTCAGCGGGCGGCGCTGACCGACAGCGTGTCGACGTCGATGCGCCAGGCGAGATGGCGGGGCGCGCAGATCGCATCCAGCAGCTGCTCGCGCGACACGTCTTTCAATGCGAGCCGCACGATCTCCGCGGGGGCCACGCCGGCGCGGGCGAGCCCGGGGCGGTCGAGAGCGAGCGTGAGGCCAAATCGCCGTGCGAGCGTCGAGAGCAGCTCGTCGAGCGGTGCGGCGACGGTGAGCGTGTAGGTGGCCGGTGCGCCGGCCGGCGGCGCGGCCTTCCCCGGGCGGCGGGGCGGCGTGCTGTGCGGCGCCGGCGGCGCGGGCGCGACGACGGCAGGAAGGCCGACGATCGTCACCATCGGCCACTCACCGCGTGGGCCGGGCCGGAGCCGCCACTCGACCCGCCGGTCGAAGTGGGCGAGCAGGAGATCGAGCCGGTCGGCGAGCGTGAGCGCGGGGAGCCGCGTCTGCGGGAAGTGGTCGTGAGGAAGTGCGTCGAGCCCGTCGATCTCGATGCCGCCCTCCGCAGCGGCGAGTGCCATGAGGTCGCGGGGCACAGCGCCTTCTTCCCAGGAGGAGGTGGCCGCCTTCGTGGCACGGGTGCGGAGCGATGCTCCGGCCGCCCGGAGCTCGGTCGCCCGCATCCGCTCGGCAGCGGCGAGCGCCGCCGCACCGCCCCGCGGCACGAGGCGAACATGCCCGGCATACGCGGCCACGTCGGCCTGCGCGGCTTCGGCCACGCGGTCGAGCACGGCGCCGAGGGGCTCCGCGGAAATGTCGAGCGTGATCGACGTGTCGGGATCGAGCCGGCGGTCGACGACGATGGCGATGCCACCGATCTCGGAGAGCCGGGCCGCCACCTGTCGGAGCGACAGGCCCGCCCAGGTGGCCGTCACGGGCGTGGCACGCGCGTGGGACGTGGCGTCGTCGGCGCGGCCGAGCCCTGCGGTCCACATGATCGTGGCTCCGGTGATCGTGGCCGAGGCCCAGGCGAAAAGGGCAAGCCAGCGGCGTGTCATGAGCCGGGATCTCCTCGCGAGATCGAGAGCATGGGTGACGTGTGTGCCGAGAGGAACATTTCGGGTGCCACAGGATCGCCGGCGCGGCTGCCGCGGGCCGGATCGCGGCCTCCCGGTCTCGGCTCCCCAGTATAGTTGCCACATCCGAATCGTTGCGGCAGTCCGACTACGAGGAAGCAGATGCCCGACCGCGCGGCGCGAGATACGACAGTGATGGTGCTCGGCGCTGGCATCAATGGCGCGGCCCTCGCCCGGGAACTCCTGCTCTCGGGGGTGAATGTCGTGCTTGTCGATGCGGGTGACGTCGCCTGTGGCACCACGGCCTGGTCGACGCGGCTCGTGCACGGCGGCCTGCGCTACCTCGAATACGGCGAGGTGGGGCTCGTCCGCGAGAGCCTCGCCGAACGTGACCGGCTCGTCCGGCTCGCCCCGCACCTCGTGCGGCCGCTCGAGTTTTATCTGCCGATGCGCACGCGCTGGGGCGGGCTCGTGTCGGCCGCAGCGCGGCTGCTCGGATGTGAATCGCTCGCGAAGCGCTGGCGGTCGCCGGGCGGCAGAGGCAGCATCGCCGTGGGAATGGGCCTCACGCTCTACGACGTGCTGGCCGTCGGCTCGCGCTGGCCGCGGCATCGGGCGGCGCGGCCGGGGGCGGCTGGCCTGCCAGCCGTCGATCCGCGGGCTTTCCCGCACGCCGCGGTGTACGCCGACGCCCAGATGCTGTTTCCGGAGCGGTTCACGGTGGAGCTGTGTGTCGACGCCCGCCGGATCGCCGCCGCGCGGGCCGCATCGTTCACGCTCCTCACCCATGCATCGTGCGAGTGGCTCGGGGATGGCAGCCTGCGGCTGCGCGCCGCCGATCGTGCCCGCGAATTCCAGCCCGCGGCGGTGATCAATGCGACGGGTGCGTGGGTCGACCGCACGCTGGCCGAGCTGCTGCCCGGTGACGGCCGGCCGCTGATCGGCGGCACCAAGGGGAGCCATCTCGTGTGCGAATCCCCAGCGTTGCGGCAGGCCCTCGGCGACCGTGGCGTGTATGCCGAGGCCGATGACGGCCGGCCGGTGTTCGTGCTGCCGTTCGGGCCAGAGCTCGTGCTCGTGGGCACCACCGACATTCCCTTTCACGGCGATCCGGCGACTGCACGGGCCGACGACGACGAGATCGCCTACCTCCTGGCCGCAGTCGCCCGTCTCTTTCCAGCCGTCGCACCGGACCAGAGCGCCGTCGTGCAGCACTACTGCGGCGTCCGCCCGCTGCCGGCAGCCAGTGGCTCGGCGCCTGCTTCGGTGACACGGCGGCACATGCTCGTGCGGCATGCGGGGGCCCCACTTCCCACCTGGTCGATCGTGGGGGGCAAACTCACCACCTGCCGCAGCCTGGCGGAGCAGGCGGCGCGGGAGGTGCTCGCGGCGCTTGGCCTGCCCGTGCAGGGCTCATCGCGCGAGCGGCCACTCCCCGGGAGCCTGTCCGCCGAGGCTCGGGCTGCGTGCGTGGCGGAGACGGCGGCGGTGGTTCGTGCGGCCGGTGTGGCGGCGGGGCGGGTCGAGCGCGTGGCCGAGCGGGTCGTCGATCTCTTCGGCAGCCGCGCGCCGGAGGCATGCCGTGCTCCGGGGGCATTGCCGGGAGATGTGCCGCCGCTCGTGGCCGACACCGATCTCCCCACGGCCGCCGTCGGGTTTTGCGTGCGCGAGGAGTGGGCGACGTCGCTCGGCGATCTCGTGGAGCGGCGGCTCATGCTCGCATTCGCTCCCCGGCTGTCGCTGGCCACGTTGACGGGGCTGGCGGCCGAACTCGTGCGGCTCGGTATGCTGCCCGCCGGCCAGGCGGAGGCGGAGGTGCATCGCTCTGCGGCGGGGCTGCACGCACGATTCGGCAAGACGGTGGCCTAAAGGAGACGCAGCAGCGATGGCAGCTCACCCCATGAACCCCAGTTGCGTGCTCGCACTCGATCAGGGCACCACGTCCAGCCGGGCCATGCTCTTCGATCGGCACGGGCTGCCGCTCGCCACGGCCCAGGAGGAGTTTCCCCAGCATACGCGGCTCGGGGAAGGGGGCGTGGATCTCGGCATCGTCGAGCACGACCCGGAAGACATCTGGCGCACGCAGCTCGACTGCGCGCGGCGGGTGCTCGCCGAGTCGGGCACGCCGGCCGCGGCCGTGGCCGCCATCGGGATCACGAACCAGCGCGAGACGACGATCCTCTGGGAGCGGGCGACGGGCAGGCCTGTCGCGCCCGCCATCGTCTGGCAGAGCCGAGTGTCGGCGCCCGTGTGCGCGCGGCTCAAGGCCCGGGGGCTCGAGGCAGACATCCGCCGCCGCACGGGGCTCGTACTCGACCCGTATTTTTCGGCGACGAAGATCGTGCACCTCTTGGAGACGAGGCCCGGCCTGCGGGAGCGGTGCAAGGCGGGGGAGATTCTGTTTGGCACCGTCGACACCTTTCTGATCTGGCGGCTGACGGGCGGCCGCGTGCACGCCACCGATCCCACGAATGCCAGTCGCACGCTGCTCTTCGACATCGATCGGCAGGCCTGGAGCGACGAGCTCTGCGGCATCTTCGAGATCCCGCCCGCGATCCTTCCGGAGGTGCGGCCCTCGTCGGGTTCGTTCGGCACGACGGCAGCCGAGCTCCTCGGCGCCGAGCTGCCGATCATGGGCTGCGCGGGCGACCAGCAGGCCGGCGGCTTCGCCCAGGGCTGTCTCACGGCGGGAGACGCGAAGTGCACCTACGGCACCGGCGCCTTCCTGCTCTGCTCCACCGGCGCCCGGCATGTCGAGAGTGCGGCCGGGCTGTTGTCGACGATCGGCTGTGCGGGCGGTGCGGAGCCCAATTACATGCTCGAGGGCTCGGTGTTCGTGGCCGGCTCACTGGTGGGGTGGCTGCGGGACGGCCTCGGCATCATCCGCCGCGCGAGCGACGTCGAGTCGCTCGCGGGCACCGTGGCAGACACCGCCGGCGTGATGCTCGTGCCGGCGCTCACCGGCCTCGGTGCGCCCTTTTGGGATCCGCACGCCCGCGGGCTGCTCGTGGGCATCACACGGGGCACGACCGCGGCCCACATCGCCCGGGCCGCCCTCGAGGCGATCGCGCTTTCGGTCGCCGACGTGGTCTCCGCGATGGAGCGCGACGCCGGAACAGTCTTGCCCCGGCTCCGGGTGGACGGCGGCGCCGCGGCCAACGATCTCCTCATGCAGATGCAGGCCGACGTGCTCGGCCGGCCGGTGGAGCGGCCCGTGATGCTCGAGACGACGGCCCTCGGTGCGGCGCTGTTGGCCGGCATCGCGACGGGTTTTTTCGCCGACGCGGCCGCCGTCTCCGCCGCCCGCTCTGTGGACCGGGTGTTCGAGCCGCAGATCGACGCCGCGGCTCGCCGCACGCTGGTCGAAAAATGGCACGACGCTGTCGGCCGCTCACGCGGCTGGGCCATGTAGGTGCAGATTGTCAATCTGCACAGTGCCGCGACGATGGCGCGAAAGGCTTCAGCCTGTCGTCTTTCAGCGCACGACGTTGTCGGGCGCCGCAGGCCGCTCGGCGATGACCACGCGGGTGGTGTACCGCTGCGGATTGGCGGCGAAGGCCGTGCGGGTTTCGGGGGACGAAAACAGATAGGTGCGCGACTGATACGTGACGCCGAAGCGACGCTGCCCCGCCACCTGCTTGCCCGTGTCGCAGGCGAGCACGGGATCGTCGCCTGAGAGCGCGGGTGCGTAGCGGTCGGGCGTTGCGAGAAACGCGCGTTGCTGCTCGGCACCGGCGAACAGGTAGGTGCGGCCGCGGTGCCGTGCGCCCCACTGGGCCCGTCCCTCGACCCACGTGCCCTTGTCGATGAGGCTCACCGGACAGTAGCCCTCGAGGCCCAGCGGCATCGATCCGTAGGGATCGGGCGCGGCGGCTGGCTGCGGTGTGGCGGCAACGGCGCTGCCGGGGGCGGGTGTCGCCGGTGGCGTGACGGCGGCGTCGGTCTTGGGCTTCGAAAAGACCGTGAAAGGCTTCTGGAGGGCCGCGAAAAACTGACTGCTCGCCGACTGCTTTTCTGGCTCTGCGGCCGGAGGAGTTGCCGGAGGAGTTGCCGGAGGAGCGGCAGGAGCCGCCGGTGTGGCGGGAGACGCGGCGACGGCCGCCGGCGCGGCGGGTGCCACCGGCGCGGCTGGCGCTGTGAGCCACGGCGCCGCAGGAGCGGAGGCTATGGCGTTGGGAGCCGTGGTGGCTGGCTCGATCGCCGAGCGGGCCGGGGCCGCAGCCTGGCTGTCGGGCATGAACGGCATCGGCCTGCTGGCCGGCTCGGCGGGCCATGCCGGCGGCGTCATCGGCAGTGAAGGTTCCTCGGCATGGGCCGTGTCAGCCGGAGGGGCGGCGGCCGGGGCTGCCACGAGCGGCTGAGCAGTGGGTTGGGGGGCGGGCTGGGCTGCTTGCTTGACGAAGTCAGACTGCTCGCGGATGGCGGCGGCCGGTGTTACGGCGCCCGCTGCCCGCACGGTCGCAGCCTCCTGGGCGGCGCGGCTCGCCGCAGCGACGAACGCCGCGGGCGTCGTCGGGCAGTCGAAGCGGGCGAGGAGTCGTTGCTGCCCATCGACGATACAGGCGGTCGGCACCTGGGTGATCCCGAGAGCCCGTGCAGCCGAGGGGTCGATATCGACGTCGACCCGCACCGGCTCGAAGCAGGCCGTGAGCAACGCGACAGTTTCCGCCGCCGGGAACACGTCGCGCGAGAGCGCGGCCCCCGATTCGCTCGACCCCGCCAGAAACACCACGAGCGCCGGCCGGTGGCTGACGAGCGCGGCCTGGGTGGCGGCCGCGAGGTCGGCATGCCAGGGAATGACGGCATCCGCCACGAGCGTGGCGGGCGGTGGCGCGTCGGCCCGTGCCAGCGGGGCAAGAGTCGCTCCCAGCGAGGCACCGAGAGTCACGCACCAGAGACCGGGAAACCGGAAGCAGCCTGAGAACATCGGTATCACCTGCGCTTCAGTCAGGGGTCGTCAGCGGGCGGGACGAGTCCAGAAACGAGCCTCCAAGGCCGGGCCTGGCATCCCTCGGAAAGATGTATCGGTCGAAACGGTTGTGCGATTCGCATCGAAATGCCGGCTCTGTCGGCTGATGCGACTCCCCCAGGGCCCCGCAGTCTCCCAATCTGCCTGTGGGTCGCCTCCGGGGTCGCCGAAAAGCCCGCCGCTTGACATTTTCCGGCCGCATTCGGATACTCGGGAATGTGGTGCGAGCCACAGGGCTGCGGATTGTTGGAACTGTCCGCGGAGTGGTGGCTCGGCGGCCTTGGTCGGACCAACGCTGGTTGGAATTGTTCCCGAGTTTTTCTCAGTTGAACGATTCCCACGGGTGCTCCTGACCCACGCGGTGTGCAGTTTTTCTGCATAGTTTTTTCGCCCCTTGATCGTCCGCCGCCGGCGGATGCACGGCGTGCGGTCCTTTTGAGAGTGCATTGATCCATGTCGAAGCGGAGACGGTCGAGGGGACGCCAAGGTTTTGGCGGCCCAGGTGGTCAGGGCGGCCAAGGCGGCCAGGGCGGATTTGGTCAGGGCCCGCAGGGGCAGGGTGGCCAAGGCTTTAATGGCGGCGGTGGTGGCGGCGGCGGCGGCTACGGCGGCCGGCGGCGGCGATATCGCCGGGGTGGCGGCGGTGGCGGCCCTCCGGCCGCAGGCATGGCGGGCGCCGGTGCAGTCGACATGGAAGGGGAGGGCATGCGACCGCCGGACATGGAGCCGGACGTCGCCGAGAACGGCGAGCCGATCCCACTCGAACCGGGCCAGGGCGTGCTCGAGATGCACCCCAACGGCTACGGATTTCTCCGCAGCGTCGACACCAACTACGTGCGCGAACGGACCGATCCATTCGTGCCCGGCACGATGGTCGAGCGGTATCGGCTGCGCGAGGGCGTCTCCATCAAGGCGCTCGTCCAGCCCGGTCGGCGGCAGCAGGGGCCGCGGGTGAAGGAAATTCTGGAGGTCGAGGGCATGCCGCCCGACGACTATCCGAACGTGAAGTCGTTTGACCAGCTCACCCCGATCAACCCGGAGGCCTGGCTGAGGCTCGAAACGGGCCAGCAGCCGCTCACGACGCGGGTGATGGACCTGCTCACGCCGCTCGGCAAGGGGCAGCGGGCATTGATCGTGGCCCCACCGCGCACCGGCAAGACCGTGCTTCTTCAGCAGGTGTCGCAGGCGGTTTCCGCCAACCACCCGGAGCTTTCGCTCGTGATGCTGCTCATCGACGAGCGGCCCGAGGAGGTCACCGACATGCGTCGCAGTGTGAAGGGCGAGGTGCTGGCCAGCAGCCTCGACTGCGACGTGGAGAGCCATGTGCGGCTGTCGCAGCTGGTGATCGAACGTTGCAAGCGGATGGCCGAAACAGGCAAAGACGTGTTCCTGCTGATGGACTCGATCACCCGCATGGCCCGGGCCTTCAACAAGTGGGTGGGCAACACCGGCCGCACGATGTCGGGCGGTGTCGACATCAAGGCGCTCGACATTCCGAAGAAGCTGTTCGCCACGGCCCGCGTGTTCGAGGAGGGTGGGTCGCTGACGATCGTGGCAACGGCCCTCATCGATACCGGCAGCAGGATGGACGAGCTGATCTTCCAGGAGTTCAAGGGCACCGGCAACATGGAGCTCGTGCTCGATCGCAAGCTCGCCGATCGGCGGGTGTGGCCGGCGATCGACATCTCGCAGTCGGGCACCCGGCGCGAGGAGAAACTGCTCGATCCCAACACGCTGCACGCCTGCAACATGCTGCGGCGCACGCTCTCGAGCATGCATCATGTCGACGCGATGGAGCAACTCACGAAGCAGTTGGCGAAGTTCAAGAGCAACCGCGAGTTCATCTCGCTGATCGCCAGCTCGCGGGAGGACTGACGCCCGTCACGAAGCCGCAGGCCGGGCCGACTACCGGCTGGCGGAGCGGGCGAGCCAGTAGGCGTATTGCGGGTCGCCGCAGCGGAAGGAAAACACCGCGTCGGGCAGGCGGTCGCGGCCGTCGCCGGCCGACCGCACCCGCACGACGATCGCACCGTCGGCGCGGTGTTCGATCGTCAGCCGTTCGTCAGGGATGGTGGAGGGTTCGGTCTGGGTGGGCATGATCGTGGGATCGTCGGTGCCGGTCTCCAAAGCATAAGTCACTGCCATGGGCATGCAAGTTTCGGAGCTTCGGCAGACTGCGGTCGGCAACTCCCCCATTTTGACACCCTGTAAAAATCGCCTCTATACTCGATCTGAATCGCTGCATTTCGGAGCCTGCCCTGCATGACGCCCTACGCCTCGTTGGCCGACGACTTCTACATCAACATGAATCTGGCCACCGAGATGGAGCTTCCGGGCCAACGGGAGACCGTGCTCCACTTCTTCGAGCGGATCCAGAAGAAGTTTCCGTCGATGCGGAAGTTCTACTGCCGCGACAAACGCGATTACGTCCTCGAGGAAGACAAAGACCAGGGTCGCTATCGGTGGGCCGCCGTGGAGGCGAAGCGGCTCTGTTCGGGGCAGGTGAACCCGCCTTCGATCGAGTCGGCGCTCGAGCAACATCGGCTCGTGCTCGACCTGGCCCCGCCGCTGCTCTCCGTGAGCCCGCTCGACTGTGAGGCCCTCGACCTGCTGTTTGGCTTCGACTTCGCCTACCGCGGCAACCACAACGCTCTCTTGGCCGAGGCGCTCGGCGTGGGATCGGCGCTCGACAGGGTGGCCGACCTTCCGGGAGGCCGCGTGATCAACTTCGAGCCCTCGCTCACGATCGCCCTCGACGAAGACTGCCGGGTGCAGGTGCGCGTCAGCACCGAGACCCGCACGAACGCGTTTCAGGTGCGCACCGGTGAATTCGCCGAGGAGCAGCTCAGCGTCTACGTGACGGCGCGACAGTATGGCAGCCTCGACCCGCAAACGACCTACGTCGACACGATCGACCGGCTGGCCCAGCTGGCCCGCGAGGTGGTCGATGCCTGCGTGACCGAGCAGATCCTGAAGCCGCTCGCCCGAACGATCGCGTTGAAGTAGGACAGGCTTTAGCCTGTCGGTGCTGGTGTAGGACAGGCTTCAGCCTGTCGGCGCGGGTGTAGGACAGGCTTCAGCCTGTCGGTATTCGTGACAGGCTGAAGCCTGTCCTACACGTGTCCTACCGGCGCCGTCGGTCGTCGTCGCGGTCGGCCCGGGGGCGGCTGCGGGCGTCGAGGTTGCCGGCGATCACGATTCCGATCGCCTCCACCCAGCTTGGCACGTCGCGCACTGCGTTGAGACCGCTTTCCACCAGCACGTCGTCGTCTTCCACATGCCGATCCTCGCGGCGCGGCTGTTCGTGCCCGCTCTCCTCGAGGCCCAGGAACTCGAGGCCTTCGTCGTCTTCGTCGTAGCCACGTGCCACCGGGGCAAAATCATCCCGGCTTCGGCGGGCGAGGCTCGAGCTCGACGACGTGCGTTCACTGTCCGAACTCCGTCGTCCCGAGCGGCCGCGCCGCCGTGCCGATTCACCACCGCCTTCGGCGGCCGGTCGCCGGCTCGGTTCGTCGCCCCGGCCTCGACGGCGCCGACGGCCTCGGCGTTCACCGCCTTCGGTTCTCGGCGCCGGTTCGCGGGATTCCGCCTGCCGCGAGGTCTGGCCGCGGCCGTAGCCTGAAGGCAACGGTTCGTGGTCGTGGTCACTCGCGGGGCGTTCGGAAGAGGTCTGCGGAGCGGCACCTTCGCCACCGTGATCGCCTGGCCGATCGCCGGTACCCGCTGCACGTCGCCCGCCGCGGCGCCCACGCCGCCGGCGTCGCCGTCGCGGGCGGCCATCCTCATCGAGGGCCGGCTCGGCTGAGTCGCGGTCGGCACTCCGCGGTTCGTGGTCGAAATCGTCGCCGCGTGCCGCCGGCCGATCGTCCGCGGAAGCGTGGTCGAGATCGGCATCGCCGGAGTGAGATTCTTCGCGCTGCGGTGCGGCCATGCCGTCATCGCGGCGGCCCCGGCTGCCACGGCCGCGGCCTCCGCGCCGCCCCCGGCGCCTGCGCGGGCGGCCTTCACCGGCTGCGTCGTCGCCGCCAGCCTCGCCGCGTGGCTGATCGCCCTCGCGCGGTTCGCCCGCAACGGCGTCTCCCCGGGCGGCCCGTTCGCCGCGGTCCGCTCTCTCCGCACGCGGGGGCCGTTCAGTGCGCTCGGTTCGTTCGACACGGCGCTCTGGCGGCCGTGTGGATTCACGCGTGGGGAGCAGGCCGAGGCTCGTATCGAGGCCATCCCAGCCGGCGCCGCTGCGCGGAGGGGGCGTTTTCGCGGCATCCGCGCGGGGTGGCTGCCGGGGCTTTTCGGGCGGCCGCTGGGCCGGCGGGGGCGAGGCGTCGCGATTTGGTGAGGCGCCGAGCGAGTCGGCAAGGGAGGCCCAAGGATCTTTGGCGTCTGACATGTGCAGTCCGTGGAGGGGCTCGGAGGTGAGGTGAACTCACGGTGAAAAGATACCAAAAAACCCCGCGGGCGTCGCCAGGGCCCACGCCACCGCCGCCTCCGACAAGCCCGAGGCGTAAGCCGAGAGGATGCCCCGCCCTGAGGCGTTGACAGGCTGAAGCCTGTCCTACA
>JBMLMS010000180.1:0-3181 GCA_049243925.1 Pirellulales bacterium | reverse complement strand
AGGCTGAAGCCTGTCCTCCATGGAAAGGGGTGAGCCGAGAGGACACCCCAGGTCGGATCAGGTCAGAATCAGGGCAGGATCAGCGAGCGGATCATGCTGCCGTTGTCGGCCACGTCGAAGAGGGGCCGGTAGGGGCTCGCCAGGCTCCGCCGTGAGCGGCCTGCGGGATAGTAGACGAGGTTCACCGACACGTTCCATGCCGCGGGGCCGTAGGAAGAGACCGTGCCGACGTTGTCGAGGACAGCCCGCTCGGACTGCTTCGGAATCAGGTAGGTGAACGTGCCTTCGAGCCCGAAGTTTCGCGACATCGGGGCCCGCATCGAGGAGCCGACGATGCCGTCGCCGTTGCCCGACGCACCGCCCCACACTCGCCATTCGTTGGCATCACCGAAGTGCAGCCGGTAGAAGGCGGTGTACAGGTCGACCGTGGTGCCCGTGACCTGGGTCTGGCGGCGGGGCGTGAAGATGCCGAGCTGCTCCGAGACGTTGTGCGCGCCCCAGTAGCCGAGCTCGTGGTAGCCCCACACGTAGCTCAGTTCGCTGCGGACCTGGGCCAGGTTCATGTCGGTGTACCAGCCGTCGCTCAGGTAGTCGTACACGGCCCCGCCCTGCAGGCCGCGGCCTTCGAAGGCCCGCGTGAAGAAGCCGGTGGTCACGAACACCTGATCGCGGGAGCCCTTCGTGAACTGCGTGCCGTTGACCGTGAGCGTGGTGGGCTGGAAGTTCGTCTGCACGCCGCGGGCACCCACCTGCCAGCCGACGCCGAACGCATTCCAGAACGGCATCGCCCAGTTGAGGTATTCGTTGACACCGTAGTTGCCGTTGATGCCGAGGTCGGTCGGGTTCGTGAAGCTCGTCACACCGGCGCTGGCCGTGAAGTCGCGATACCACTTCCAGCCGTAGTAGGGCCGGCCGAAGCGTCGCATCCAGCTGCAGAAGCGGCCGTCGAGCTCACACAGCGGCAGGCAGCAGGCGTCTTCGCAGTCTTCGTAGGCATAGGGGTCGTCGTAAAACGAATCGACGTGCACCTGGGCCGGATACTGCCCCATCAACATGCCGTCCTCCGGCGACTGTCCGGTCATTGTGGGGTCGAACGAGCCGTCCATCGTCATGCCCGACATACCGGGCATGTCGGCGGGCATGCCACCGAAGTCGAGATCGGACATCGTCGACGGGGCAGAGGCCGAGGGTGCCGGGCCGGGAAGCGTCTGGGCTGCCGGGGGCTGGACTGCAGCCGGCAGGCGGCCCGGCACTGCCGTGTCGTCGAGTGCGGCCGCCTGCGGTGCCCGCGTCATCACCGAGGGAATGCCGTCGACGTTCATGGCCATGCGTTCGCCCTGTGGCCGGGTCTGTGGCCGGGCTTGCGGCACGGCCGGGTTGAATCGAGGTGCTTCACCGCCATCGGAGAAGGGAGCCCGCGCGGCGACCTGTTGCGGTCCGGGGCGGCGCGGCCCGCCTTCCTGGGCGAGTACAGGGCGACCACGCTCTCCCTGTGGAGCGCGGATCACGTTGACACCGAAGATGCTGTCGGGGTCGGCAGGGGTCGATGTCTTCAGGCTGCCGGCGAGCCGATTGTTGCTCATCCAGCCGCTGATGCCTGTGCCCCAACCCGTCGGCAGGCTCTGCCGCAGGGGCGCGTAGTTCGGAGCAGCGGCTGGAACGACCGCCGGCACGTCGGCGGGCAACGACACCGAGGCGGCGGCGGACGGCGCGGGCATGCGCGGGGCAGCCGGCGCGGGCATGGCCTGCGGAGCGGGCCGTGCTGCCGTCGGGGCCGGTGTGCTTGCCGCAGCAGCGGCCGCTGCCGCAGGCGGTGCGGATTCCACGGGCGCGGAGGCTGCGCGGTGCGGCGTCCAACGGAGCTGATTCGCGCCGGCATCGGGCGCTGGAGAGGCCGTGTCTTGGGCTGCGGCGTCGAGCCAGCCCGTCATGGCGACGAGCACCGCAGCGATCAGGTTCGGCAAGCTGTTCCGCACGTTCATGGCCTCACTCCTCCGGGAGCCAGCAGGGCGACCTTCGCCCGGCGCAGCTCTCCAATCGGTAGAGGTATCGGCATCGGTGCGAACGGAACTTCCGCCAAAATCAACGCGACAGGCAAGGCCTTCCCAGCTTGCCTGGCTTACGCGAGGGCGGCGGCGAGGTCGTCGCGGAGATCCTCGAAGGCCTCGAGGCCGACGGCCAGGCGAATGAGGCCGTCGGCGATGCCTACGGCGCGGCGGGCGGCCGGCTCATACGATCCGTGCGACATCACGGCCGGCAGTTCAATGAGCGACTCCACCGCCCCGAGGCTCACGGCAAGCTGGAAGACCCGGGTCGACTCCACAACACGGCGGGCCGTGGCCACGTCACCATCGAGCTCGAAGCTCAGCAGGCTCCCGAAGCCGCCTGCCATCTGCCGCCGTGCGATGGCGTGGCCGGGGTGGGATGCGAGGCCGGGGTAATGCACGGCCCTGACGCGCGGGTGGGCGAGCAGCCATTCCGCGAGCGCGAGCGCCGTGGCCGACTGGGCCTGCACCCGCAGTTCGAGCGTCTTGAGCCCGCGCGAGCAGAGAAAGGCCTCGAACGGGCCCATCACGCCGCCCGTGGCATTTTGGAGCCAGTGGAGCCGCGTGCCGAGCTCTGCATCGCGCACCACGAGCGCTCCGCCGAGCAGGTCGGAGTGGCCGCCGATCGACTTCGTGGCCGAGTGCATCACGATGTCGGCACCGTGGTCGAGCGGCCGTGAGAGCGCAGGAGTGGCGACGGTGGCATCGCAGGCGAGCAGCGCGCCTGCGGCATGCGCGATCTCGGCGCAGGCGGCGATGTCGGTGATCGAGAGCAACGGATTGCCGGGCGACTCGATCCAGAGGAGTTTCGTGGTGCCGTGCGCCAGCGCCTGCCGCACGGCGGCGAGGTCGGTCGTGTCGACGGCCGTGATCGTGATGCCGTGGCCGGTGAGGAGCTTGTTGAACAGCCGCCACGTGCCGCCGTAGATGTCGGTGCCGGTGACGATCCGGTCGCCGGGGGCAAGGAGCTGCGTCACACAGTGCGTGGCCGCCATCCCCGACGCAAACGCCAGGGCCCGCGTGCCGTTGTCGAGGGCGGCGAGCGTGGCCTCGAATCCGCCGCGGGTCGGGCTCGCGGTGCGGGCGTAGTCGTAGGCCGCCGTCATCGAGGCATCAGGCTGCACGAACGTGCTGGC
>JBMLMS010000179.1:0-5509 GCA_049243925.1 Pirellulales bacterium | reverse complement strand
TGGTCGGGCGGAGGCGAACGTCCGGCGACGGGATATGGGGAGCCCGAAGCCGGCGAGTAACGGCACGAAAGCCGTGAAGCCCGATGCCGGGGTGGTACACTCGAGCGCATGACGTGTCGCTACGACTATGACGTGATCGTGGTCGGCGCCGGGCATGCCGGCGTGGAGGCGGCGTGCGCCGCGGCGCGGCTCGGGGCGCGGGTGGCGCTGCTCACGGCGAACTGCGACACCGTCGGCCAGATGAGCTGTAATCCGGCGATCGGCGGCGTCGGCAAGGCCCAGCTCGTGCGCGAGGTGGATGCGCTCGGTGGCGTGATGGCCCGGGTGATCGACGCCACCGGGATACAGTTCCGCGTGCTCAACCGCTCAAAGGGGCCGGCGATGCACGGGCCTCGGGCGCAGGCCGACAAGAAGCTCTATCAGATGGAGGCCAAGCGGATCGTCGAGGAGACCGACGGCCTCGCGCTCCGGCAGGAGACGGCCGACGATCTGATCGTCGAGCACGTGAGCGCGACTGGCCCGGGGCGGCCCGAGTGGCGGGTGACGGGCGTACGGGTGCGGGGCGATGCCGAGTATCGGGCGGCGGCCGTCGTGCTCACGACGGGCACGTTCCTGCAGGCGGTGATGCACACCGGCGAAGCGCAGACGCCCGGCGGACGGGCAGGGGAGGGGACCACGGCCGGGGTGAGCCGGGCCCTCGAACGCGTGGGCATTCGGATCGATCGCTTCAAGACTGGCACGCCCTGCCGGCTGCTCGCGCGGTCGATCGACTTCTCGCGGCTCGACGTCCAGCCGGGCGACGCGGAGCCGCAGCCATTTTCGTTTCTCACCGACCGCATTGAGCAGGAGCAGATGGTCTGCTGGATCACGCGGACGACGCCGGAGATCCACGACCTCATTCGGGCGAACCTGCATCGCGCGCCGATGTACACCGGCCAGATCGAGTCGCGCGGGCCGCGGTATTGCCCGAGCATCGAAGACAAGGTCGTGCGGTTCGCCGACAAAGAGAGCCACCAGCTGTTTCTCGAGCCTGAGGGGCGGCGGACGCAGGAGATCTATGTGAACGGTATCTCCACGAGCCTGCCGCGTGACGTGCAGGATGCCATGATCCGGATGGTGCCTGGGCTCGAGCAGGCCCAGGTGATGCGCTACGGCTACGCGGTCGAATACGACTACTGCCCGCCCGACCAGCTCACCGTGGCGCTCGAGAGCAAGTGTGTGGGCGGGCTCTTCTGCGCCGGGCAGATCAATGGCACGACGGGCTACGAGGAGGCGGCGGCACAGGGGATCGTGGCCGGGGCGAATGCGGCGCTCACCGCCGCCGGCCGCGAGCGGCTCGTGCTCGAACGCGACGAGTCGTACATCGGCGTCTTGATCGACGACCTCGTGACGAAGGGCGTCGACGAGCCGTATCGCATGTTCACCAGCCGCGCCGAGCACCGGCTCGCCCTGCGGCACGACAACGCCGACCGCCGGCTCACGCCCGTGGCGGCTCGGCTCGGGCTCGCGGAGCGTGAGCGGATCGAGCGGCTCGCCGCCAAGTCGGCCGAGATCGAAGCCACGCAGGCGACGCTCGCCGCGCGACGGGTGGATGGCGTGCTGCTCGCAGACCTTCTCAAGCGGCCGGAGTTCGGCTGGGCGGAGGCCGTCGCCGCCGCACCCGAACTCGCGGCCGTGTCGCGCGAGGCGGCCACCCAGATCGCGAGCGACATCCGCTATTCCGGCTACCTCGCGCTCGAGCGCGAGCAGATCGAGCGGCGGCGGCGGCAGGCCGATCGGGTGATTCCCGAGGGGCTCGACTACGCGGCGGTGCGCCACCTGCGGGCCGAGGCTCGCGAGAAGCTCACCCGCGTGCGGCCGCGAACGCTCGAGCAGGCGGGCCGTGTGAGCGGGATCACGCCCGCCGACCTCGCGCTCGTGCTCATCCACTTGGAGGCAGGGTGGCGCGCGCCCTCGTAGGGGTGCGCCGCCGTTGGAGCGGCAGAGTGGTACTCTGCCGTGCGGTAGGCGATGTGCAGATTGCCAATCTGCACCTACGACGAGTTCTGATGCGCGCATGAAAATCGTCCAGATCACGGCCGGGGCGGGGGGACGGATCTGCGGCTCGTGCCTTCACGACAATGCGCTCGTGCGGGCCCTGCGCGCCCGGGGCAGCGACGCGATCCTCGTTCCCGCGTACGTGCCGACGACGACCGACGAGGAAAACGTCGCCGAATCACGGATCGTGTGCGGCGGCGTGAATGTGTGGCTGCAGGAGCATGTGGCCCTGTTTCGCTACACGCCCTGGTGGATCGACCGCCTGCTCGACGGCCGAGAGTTGCTCGCGTGGCTCTCGAGCCGCACGGGCGAGACGAAGCCCGCCGATCTCGGCGGGCTCACGGCATCCACACTCGCCGGCGAAGCGGGGCACCAGCGGAAGGAGGTCGAGAAGCTCGCCCGCTGGTTGGCGGTCGACGTGAAGCCCGACGTCGTGCATCTGTCGAACGCGCTTTTGGTCGGCCTGGCGCGGCGCGTGAAGGATGTCACAGGCGCGAAGATCGTCTGCAGCCTGTCGGGCGAGGACATCTTCATCGAGCAGATTCCGGAGCCGCACTATGGCGAGATTCGCCGGCTCCTTCGGGAGCGAAGCCGCGATATCGATCAGTTCGTGGCCCTCAATCGGTCTTTCGCCGGCTTCATGGCCGATTACCTCGCCGTGCCGGCCGAAAAGATCACGGTCGTGCCGCACGGTGTCGATCTCGCGGGCTTCCCACCCGCGCCGCCCGACCTTGCCACTCGTCGTGCCGCCCGCGGGGGCCGATGCGTGATCGGGTCGTTGGCCCGGCTTTGCCCGGAGAAGGGGCTCGATCAGGCGATTCGGGCCGTCGCGATGCTCAGGCCCGCGCACAACGTAGAACTCGTGGCCGCGGGGGCGACGAGCGGCGCCGAGGCCACGTATCTCGCGGAGTGCCGCCGGCTCGCCGCCGAGCTCGGCATGTCCGATCGGTTCACCTGGCTCGGGCAGGTGGACCGGGCCGGCAAACTCCGGCTACTCGAACGGTGCGATGTGTTCACGATGCCCACGGCGCATCCGGAGGCAAAAGGGCTGCCGGTGATCGAGGCCATGGCGGCGGGAGTGCCCGTCGTGGCGCCGGATCACGGCACGTTTCCCGAACTGCTCGACGGCGCGGCCGGGTTGCTGCACGCGCCGAACGATCCTGCCGATCTGGCTCGGTCGCTCCGCGCGGTGCTCGACGATCCGGCGCGGGCGGCGGCGCTCGGCGCGGCCGGTCATGCCCGCGTGCGGGCACGGCACACGTTCGCCACGATGGCCGCCGGGCACGAGGCGTTGTACGCGGAGGTGCTTGCGTAGGACAGGCTTCAGCCTGTCGGTATTCGTGACAGGCTGAAGCCTGTCCTACGGCTACATCTCCAGGGGAAACGGGCTCAGGTTCACGAGCCCCGTCTCGGTGACGAGATAGTCGTTTTCGATGCGCAGGCCGCTCGCGAGCTCGGGCGCGTAGAGGGCGGGCTCGACGGCGATCACGTCGCCCACTTGGAGCACGTCGTCCCAATTCGGGTTCAAGTGCGGCGCTTCGTGCACCCACAGGCCGATGCCGTGGCCCAGATGGCTCGACCACGTGCCGATCGGCGCCGTCGCCAGCCACGCCTGTACTTCGGCGTAAATCGCCCGGCAGCTCACACCCGGCTTTGCGACGCGCTCGACGAGTGCGAGCGCGTCGCAGACATGCTTCCAGGCCGCGAGTTGGATATCCGTTGGCCGGCGATCGACGGCGAGAGCCCGCGACGTATCGGCAAAGTAGCCCCGATAGGCGGGCCCGAGGTCGAGAATATAGAGCTCGCCCGCGGCACACGCCCGGGCCCGCGGCGGGCCACCCCGCACGCCGCAGGCGTAGTCGTTGCCCGTGCCGGTGAGCATCTCGCCGCACGACGCCACGGCCGCCGCCTGGAGCATTGAAAAGACGTCGAGCTCCGAGACGCCCGGCGCGATCATCGCCCGAGCCGCTTCATACATCGCCCCCGCTGCCGCGATCGCCCCGCGCAGGAGTTCGAGCTCGTCGGGGTCTTTCCGCCGGCGCAGCGTCCACAGGGCTGGCTCGATGTCGATGACGCTCGCCTGCGGAAAGAGCCGCGACACGTGTGGCGGGCACGCCGAGAACTCGACGCCCACGCGGCGCCAGCTCGGCCTGGCAGCGAGCCAGTCGGCGAGCACCTTCGCGGCGGCCTCGCACTGATCGTTCCGCAGCGTCGACCGCCACTTGGCCTCGTAGGTACGGACATCGTCCGCCGCCGCCCGCTCCACCGGCTTGTCCGGGCACACGAGAAGCGTCTGGCCTGCTGCGTCGATCGCAGCGAGTGGCGAAAACCGAAAGTCCCACCGATGACCGGTGAGATACTGCACGTGCTCCGGCATCACGACGACGAGGCCATCGAGCTGCTCCGCGGCGAGCCGGTCGCGCAGGCGTTGCTGCCGCGTGCGGCAGCGATCGAGATCGAGGAGCGGGATGCCGTTCATGCAGAGCGATGCGAGGGTCAGTCGAGCTGCGTGATCAGGCTCGAGTCGAACTTCGGAAACTTTGGATCGAGCCGCTCGAGGGTCTGGCGGACGAGCCGAGCCACGACGAGATTGCGATACCACTTCTTGTCGGCCGGCACCACGTGCCAGGGCGCGTGGGCCGTGTTGCACTGGGTGAGCGCGTCGTCGTAGGCCTTCGTGAACTCATCCCAGCGGGCCCGGTCGGCGAGGTCGTCGGGGCCAAGCTTCCACTGCTTCTTCGGATCCTTGAGCCGGTCCTCGAGCCGCTGCCGCTGCTCCTTCTTGCTGATGTGCAGGAAGCATTTCACGAACGTGAGCCCGCCGTCGTGGAGCAGTTTCTCGAACGCGTTGATCTGGCCGTAGCGATCCTGCCAGACCTCCTTGGGCACGAGCTTGCGGACCCGGACGACGACGACGTCTTCGTAGTGCGAGCGATTGAAGACGCCGATCGTGCCGTGGGGTGGAATCGCAGCGTGCACCCGCCAGAGAAAGTCGTGCGACAGTTCCAGCGCGCTCGGCGCCTTGAAACTCTTCACGTCGAGGCACTGCGGGCTGATTCCGCTCGCGAGCATCCGGATCGTGCCGTCCTTCCCCGACGTGTCGATCCCCTGGAGCACGACGACGACCGCTCGCTTCGCCTCCGCAAACAGGCGATACGCCAGCTCGTCGAGCTTGTCGCAGTGCCGGCGTGTCTCTGTTTCGGCCGCCTCGCGATCGAGCCCTTCCGTGAAGCCGGGATCGAAATCGGCGAGCCGAATATCGCGGCCGGGCGGCAACGTGAGCGGCTGATCCATGATGCGGCGAAGTGTACCACGCAGGACGTTGTTCCTCAGGACTGCTTTCAGCCTGTCACGTCAATCGTTGGGCGCCGGCTCGGGGGTTCCCCCGACACGGTGGGCGGCCGCGCACAGCGGCCCGCCAGGCCACCGCACGCACGGAAGTGCCTGCGCTGCCCCAACCAATGCGTGGCCG
>JBMLMS010000178.1:0-2917 GCA_049243925.1 Pirellulales bacterium | reverse complement strand
AGGCCAGGATGGCCGCAGCGAACGTCCGGCGACGGGGCGTGGGCAGCCCCGAACTGCGGCCAAGAAGATCGTAGTCTTCTGCGCCTCTCTCTTGGTCATCGCCTGCTGCCCGACGAGCGCACACGCCGACGCGCCCGTCGGGATCGAGGTCTACCCGCCGACGATCCGGCTCGACTCGGCCCGCGACCGGCAGCGGGTGCTCGTGCAGGCCACGTTCGGTGACGGGCGGACCGAGCACGTCGCAGCGCCCGCGTTCAAGCCCTCGGATCCGAAGTTCTTCGCCGTGGAAAACGGCCTGCTCAAGCCGTTGGCCGACGGCGACGCCAAGCTGATCGTCGAGCACGCCGGGCACGTCCGCGAGATTCCAGTCACCGTCGTCTCGGCCTCGAGCGAGCCGCCGCTCTCGTTCCGGCTCGACGTGATGCCCGTGTTCGCCCGGGCCGGCTGCAACATGGGCAGCTGCCACGGCGCCGCCCGCGGCAAGGACGGCTTCCGACTCTCGCTCTTCGGCTTCGATCCGGCGGGCGACTATCACCGCATCACCCGCGAGTTCCCCGGCCGCCGCATCGATCCTGGCGCGCCGCAAGAGAGCCTGCTCGTCGCCAAGGCGACAGGCGCCGTCCCGCACACAGGCGGCAAGCGGTTCGAGCCCACGAGCGAGTTGGCCACCACGCTCGTACGCTGGATCGCGGCGGGCGCCCCGGACGACCCCGCGCCGGTGTCGAAGCTCGTCGGCCTCGACCTCTATCCGCCCACCGCGCTGGTCGCGGGCGCCGATATCCGCCAGCCATTCGTCGCCGTCGCCCGGTTCGCCGACGGCACCGACCGCGACGTCACCGACCTCTGCTGGTATGGCTCCAACAACGACCCCACGGCGAAGGTCTCGCCCGAGGGCTTCGTGACGACAGGCAGCCGCGGCGAAGCGTTCATCATGGCCCGCTACGACACGATCACGGTCGGCTCGCCCGTCGTCGTGGTCCCGAAGGATCTCGCTTTCACGTATCCGAAAGAGCCTGGCGGCACCTGGGTCGACGAGCTCGTCGATCGGAAGCTCGAAAGCCTGCGCATCGCCCCGTCGGGCGTGTGTGACGACGAGACGTTCCTGCGGCGCGTCACGCTCGACCTCGTCGGCCTCGTGCCCACGCCCGAGGAGCGGGCGGCCTTTCTCACCGATGCTCGCTCCGACCGCCGGGCCCAGGTCGTCGAAGAACTCCTCGGCCGCAAGGAATTCGTCGAGTTGTGGGTGATGAAGTGGGCGGAGATCCTGCAGATCCGCACGGTTCCCAACGAGGTGAGCCCAAAAGCGGTGCTGCTCTATCACCAATGGCTTGACCGGCGGATCGCCGCCAACGAGCCCATCGACACAATGGTGCGCGACCTCGTGTCGGCCTCGGGCGGCACGTTCACCAATCCGCCCACGAACTACTTCCAGCAGGAGCGCGACACGCTCAAGCTTTCCGAAAACGTCGCCCAGGCGTTCCTCGGGATGCGGATCCAGTGCGCCCAGTGCCACAACCATCCGTTCGACCGCTGGACGATGGACGACTACTACGGCTTCGCCGCGTTCTTCAAGCAGATCGCCCGCAAACGAGGCGACGACCCGCGCGAGTTCATCGTGTATGACTCGGGCTCCGGCGACATGAAGCATCCCGTCACCGGCCAGGCCGTGGCGCCCAAGTTCCTCGGGGGCGAGGCGCCGAAGGTGACTGACCGCGACCGCCGCGAGGCCCTCGCTGCCTGGATCACCTCGCCCGACAATCCCTACTTCGCCAGGCACGTGGCAAACATCGCCTGGACGCACTTCTTCGGCCGCGGCATCGTCCACGAGCCCGACGACGCCCGCGTGAGCAATCCCCCGTCGAACGGCCCGCTCCTCGCCGAACTCGGCCGTCGGTTCGCCGCCTCGGGCTGGGATTTCCGCCAGCTCGTCCGCGACATCGTGCTCTCGCGGACCTACCAGCGGACGTGCGACACGAATGCCACCAACAAGCTCGACGACGTGAACTTCTCGCACGCCGCCGTCCGCCGCATCAGGGCCGAGGTGCTGCTCGACGTGCTCGCCGAGGTGACCGACACGAAGAACAAGTTTCCCGGCCTGCCGCTCGGAGCCCGGGCCGTGCAGGTGGCCGACGGCCGCACGACGAACTACTTCCTCACGACGTTTGGCCGCGCCACCCGCGACGACGTCTGCAGCTGCGCCATCCGCATGGATCCAAGTCTCTCGCAGGCTCTGCACTTGTTGAATGGCGACGCCGCGAACGACCGCATCAAGCAGGGCGGCCTCGTGGCTCGCCAGGTCGGTGAAGGCAAGCCCGACAGCGAGATCATCGACGGCCTGTTCGTGCGTTGCTACGGCCGGATGCCGACGGAACGCGAGCGGATCGAAACGGTGACCACGGTCATGACTGCGCCCGACCGCAAGGCGGCCCTCGAAGACGTCTTCTGGGCGCTCCTGAATTCTCCTGAGTTCATCTTCAACCACTGAGATGCGAGTGCTGCGCTTCATCGTCAACGCGCCCAACCCAGCGTCGGGGTTACCCGTGCCCGGTTGTAGGACAGGCTTCAGCCTGTCATGGCCTGAGCCTGAGTGCGCCCAACCCGGCTCGGGGCTGCCCCGTACCGTCTCGCCGGACGTTCGCTGCGGGCCTCCAGCCCTCCACTCACTCGGATGTGCCTGCGCTGCCTGGAGCGCATTCGCTGCGCCATCCATGGCTGCGCTGGTCACATACGCCGTCTCAACGGCAGGGGTAACCCCTCGCCTCCCTCAACTGAAAGCCCGAGGCGTGAGCCGAAGGGAATACGCGTGGCGGTGCGCAACCGGGGCATCCTCTCGGCTTACGCCTCGGGCTTTCTGCGCTCGGTACTTTCGGCGGAGACGGTCGGTGGGCACGCGCAGAAGAAGGGAGTCCTTGAGGAC
>JBMLMS010000177.1:0-2288 GCA_049243925.1 Pirellulales bacterium | reverse complement strand
CGACGGGATGGTCTGTCGGCATCGTGACGACGTCGCGTGAGAGTGGACAGTGGGCCAGCAGAAGATGGTTCGGCGTCGGCGTGGCGTCGTGGAGCGCGGCGGCCATGTCGGGCGTGCCTCCGCGCAGGTCGTCGAGGCCGGTGATTCGCACCCTGGTGCCGGCGGCGGAGAGTTCGACCGAGCGGTTTACGAGCAGCTCGATGCCGTGGCTGTCGTAGAGCCGCTCGAGGGCTTCCCGTGGCACTCCCGCCCAATACTCCCAGTTGCCGAGGATTGCGAACCGACGTGGGCCTGTGGGGCACTCGCGCAGGAACGTCTCGAGCTGCCAGAGATCGACCCGCCGGTCGAGCATGTCGCCCGTGAACACGATGACATCCGCCCGCGAGTCGTGCAGCGTTTCGAGCAGCCGTGTTTCGAGGCGGCCGATCCGATGCAGGTGGAGGTCGCTGACCTGCAGGAGCCGCAGGATCGTATCGGCCCGGGGGGAACGACTGGCCAGTCTGTGGTCGGTCGTGTGGAGGTGCTGGGGCGTGATGAGCACGCCATCGATGGCACCGACGGTCGGCACGCCCACCCCGACCATCGCACCGGCCGTCATGAGCCGGCGGCGGCTCATGACTCGTGCTGTGGCCGGCGGCGTCGCCTCACTCATGGGTTCACACCACCGGCCGCCCGGACACCGGGGCCGAGCGTGCGATCGAGAAACTCGAGGAGCGCCCGGCCGGCCGGCGCCACGCGATCGAGCGCCGGACGGTGTCCCGTGCCTTCGAGGACGACGAGCGTGCTGTCGACACCCGCGGCACGCAGCCCCGCATCGAGCGACACACTTTGGGCGATCGGAATCGATTCGTCGCGATCGCCGTGGATCACGAGGCACGGGGGATCGTCGGCCGAGATGTACGAGAGTGGACTGGCCCGCTGGGCAGCTTCGCGAAACTCGGCGAGCGGTCCGCCGACGAGCAGGCTGGCCGGGGACGACGGCCGGTCGTATTCAGGCCCGAGCGACGTGAGGTGGGTCGGCGCCGCGACCGCGCACACCGCGGCGACGCGCGTCTCGGCCGCGCCCGCCAGCCCCACGAGGGCGGCGAGGTGGCCGCCGGCCCCGGAGCCCACGACGGCGATCCGCTCGCGGTCGACACCCCACACCTCCGCCGTGCGGCGGATCTCGTCGAGCGCCGCGCGGCAATCGTCGAGCTGCGCCGGGAACGTGGCCGAATCAGTGAGGCGATAGCCGACGCTCGCGACTGCATAGCCCTCGTCCGCGAGCCACCGCACAGGACAGTCTGCGCGGGAGCCATCCCGCCACGTGTCGCCGTGAATCCACACCACGAGCGGCATCCCGCCGCCGGCACAGCCTGCCGGCAGGAACATGTCGAACCGCTGCCGCGAGTCGGCCGTCGGCAGCGATGGCTGATCGCGATGGACGAGGATTTGGCCCTGCGGAGGATCGGCTGGCAGCGTGTGAAACGGTGATTCGAGGGTTGATTCGACGTGGAGCGGCAGAGCCTGCGCACGGGAAGTGATCACTTCGGACACCTCGAGCCCCGGATCGGTCGGGGCGGTGGGCGGTGACACTCCGACGGGCAGGTCGTCGAACGGCATCCGGCGGCGGCTGGCCGCCCGGCGCTGTGCCCGCCGAGATGGCCGCCGTGCGGGCGGTGCCTCCGCTTCGAAGGGGGCGTCTGCGGTGGCCCGCGGGTCGCCCCGCCAGGCAAGCTGCACACTCCCCCAATCACGTTCTCCAGCCAGGGCCGTGGCATCGCCGCAGACGACCAGCGCCAAGAACAGACTGAGGAGCGTCTTCATCAGGGCACCGGTCCGTCGGAGCCGCGGCTAGCGGCGGGCCTGCATCTGGCCCGACGGAGTGAGCTCGTCGATGATCTTCGGAATGTAGCGACCGAGTACCTCGGCGAGCCGCTCGCGGTCGATATTCCGCTGGCGGGCGATCTCCTCGAGCTCGCGCTCGCCAAACACGTCTTCGATCTGCCGCCGGCTCACGGGCTTATTGGGCCCGGTGCGCACCCACGAGTCGACTTCGTCGCGGAGGCCCTTTTCCTCGAACTGCTTCACGACGTCGGGCAGCTTCTGGGCATCGCCGCCGCCGAAGATCTGCTTGAAGATCTCGGCGAGGTCGTTGGGGTTGGGCATGCCCGAGGGGCCGCCCTGGGGAGCGCCTTGGGGGGCGCGAGGCTGCGGCTGGGGAGCGCGCTGGGGGGCTTGCTGCTGCTGAGTGGCGCCTTCGAGCACCTGCTTCAAGATCTCGCCGAGAATGTCCATCGTGGCTCTCC
>JBMLMS010000176.1:0-9026 GCA_049243925.1 Pirellulales bacterium | reverse complement strand
GAGGGGGTCGGCGAACGCTCGACGAGCCTTGGGCTGCCGCAGCCCACGCGAGGAGACTTTTGCCGCCCCTGAGCCGGTGCGTTCACGGTTGCCGCTGCGGAGGGAAACGTCATGCCATTCCGGTTCGACAAATTCACGATCAAAGCCCAAGAGGCGGTGCAGGGGGCCATGGAGTTTGCCGCGAGCCGCGGCAACCCGCAGACCACGCCCGTGCATCTGCTGCACGCGCTGCTCGCCGAGCGCGAGGGGATCGTGCGGCCGCTCTTTCAGAAGATCGGCGTGGACCTCGGCCACCTCGAGCGGATCACCGAGGCGGAGCTCTCACACCTGCCGAAGGTGAGCGGCGGCGCCCAGCCGCAGCCCGACCAGGAGCTCGTGAAGGTGTTCGAGACGGCGACCACCGAGTCGCACACGATGAAAGACGAGTTTGTCTCGACCGATCACCTGCTGCTCGCACTCGTGAAGGTGCCGTCGAAGGCGAAGAACGTGCTCCAGTTGGCGGCTGTTGGCGAGAAGGAGCTGATGGCGGGGCTGCAGGCGGTGCGGGGCCAGTCCCGCGTCACCGACCAAAACCCTGAGGAGAAGTTTCAGGCGCTGGAGAAGTACGGCATCGACCTCACGAAGCGGGCCAGCCAGGGCAAGCTCGATCCCGTGATCGGCCGCGATGCCGAAATCCGCCGTGTAATCCAGGTGCTCTCGCGCCGCACGAAAAACAATCCCGTGCTCATCGGTGAGCCGGGCGTGGGCAAGACGGCGATCGCCGAGGGCCTGGCCCTGCGGATCGTGCAGGCCGACGTGCCCGAGACGCTCAAGGGCCGCAGCGTCGTAGCCCTCGACCTCGGCGCGCTGATCGCCGGCACGAAGTATCGCGGCGAGTTCGAAGACCGGCTCAAGGCGATCCTGCGCGAGGTCGAGGCGGCGGCGGGCAACGTCGTTCTGTTCATTGACGAATTGCACACCGTGATCGGGGCCGGTGCAGCCGAGGGTGGCTCCGACGCGGCGAACCTGCTCAAGCCGGCCCTGGCCCGCGGCGAGCTGCGCTGCATCGGGGCCACGACGCTCGACGAGTACCGCAAGCACATCGAAAAGGATGCGGCGCTCGAGCGGCGATTTCAGCCGGTGATGGTGGGCGAGCCGAGCGTGGAGGACACGATCGCGATCCTCCGCGGCTTGAAGCCCCGCTATGAGGCGCACCACAAGGGGGTGAAGATCAAGGATTCGGCGCTCGTGGCCGCGGCCGAGCTCTCCCAGCGGTACATCGCTGATCGCTTTTTGCCCGACAAGGCCATCGACCTCATGGACGAGGCCACGAGCCGGATCGCGATGGAATTGCAGAGCGTGCCGAGCGAGATCGACGAGGTGCAGCGGCGGCTCGTGCAGCTGGAGCTGGCCGCCCGGCAGCTCGCCGAAGAGACCGAGGAGCACGCCAAGGAGCGGCTCGTGGAAATCGAGGAGGAGTCGACGACGCTCCGCAAGAAGCTCGCCGACCTCCGCCGGCAGTGGGAAGCGGAGAAGCTCGGCGTGGGCAGCGCCCAGGAACTCCGCAAGCAGCTCGACGAGGCCCAGCTAGCCTTCGACCAGGTGGGCATCCAGATCAAGGAGCGGCAGGCCGCCGGGCAGCCTGTGGCGGAAGACCTCTACCAGAAGCTCTATGAGTTCGACGTGAAGTGCAAGCAGCTGCAATCACGGCTGGAGCAGGAGGGCAGCGAGAAAGAGGGCAGCGAGAAAGAGGGCAAGGACGCGGTGAAGGCCGGCGGCAAGCGGCTCCTGCGGCGGGAGGTGGGCCCGGAGGAGATCGCGGAGGTGGTGAGCGCCTGGACGGGCATCCCGGTGACGCGGCTCGTGGAGACCGAGCGGGCCAAGCTCTTGGTGCTCGAAGACAGGCTCCACCAGCGGGTCGTCGGCCAGGAAGAGGCGGTGGAGGCGGTGAGCGACGCAGTGCGCCGCAGCCGGGCCGGCCTTCAGGATCCAAATCGTCCGATCGGTTCGTTCATCTTTTCGGGGCCGACGGGCGTGGGCAAGACGGAGCTCTGCAAGGCGCTCGCCGAGGTGCTCTTCGACAATGAAAACGCGATGGTGCGGATCGACATGAGCGAGTTCATGGAGAAGCACACTGTCGCCCGGCTGATCGGGGCGCCCCCGGGCTACGTCGGCTACGAGGAGGGCGGGCTGCTCACGGAGGCCGTGCGCCGGCGGCCCTACTCCGTCGTGCTGCTCGACGAAATGGAGAAGGCCCACCGCGACGTGTTCAACGTGCTGCTCCAGGTGCTCGACGACGGCCGGCTGACCGACAGCCTCGGCCACACGGTCGATTTCACGAACACGATCGTCGTGATGACGAGCAACGTCGGCAGCCAGGCGATCCAGGAGATCACGAAGGAGGGGGGCAGCGAGCAGGAGGTGCGCGACGCGGTGAAGGACGCGCTCCAGGCCCGATTCCTCCCGGAGTTTTTGAACCGGATCGACGAGACGATCATCTTCCACCCGCTCGACAAGCGGCACATCCGCCGGATCGTCGATATTCAGGTGAAGCGGCTCGTCAAGCAGGCCGAAAAGGCGGGCATCACGCTCGAGTGCACCGACAACGCCCTCGACGAGATCGCCCGGCTGGGCTACGACCCGGTGTATGGCGCGCGGCCACTCAAGCGGGTCATTCAGCAGCAGCTGCAAAACGAACTCGCCAGGGAGCTGCTCTCCGGGAAATTTCCCGAAGGAAGCTCCGTGCGGATCGACTTCGTGCAGGACGGCTTCGTCTTCGAGAAGCTGTAGTCACGTGCCTGTAGGACAGGCTTTAGCCTGTCGAACGCCGTGACAGGCTAAAGCCTGTCCTACAAAGGTCTCAAGGGCTCAGCCGCGCTTGCGCTCGGCGAGCCCCATCTTGGCGATCAGTACGTCGGCACCCGGCGTCATGCGGCGCAGCTTTTCAGCCATGACGAGCTTCTCGCTCGTGGTGGCCTTCTTGAGTTTCGTCTCAAACTTGGCCACCTTCTTCTTGCGGTGCCGGCGCCGTTTGATTTCTTTCATCCGATTGCTGATGCCGCCCATGATGCTCCGACTTTCTTCCGCGGGGGTGATATGTCTCGCAGGAATGTAGGGAAACCGGCCAGGTGTGTCAAAACCCACGAGAAAACTGGGCCGCCTTAAGGGGCCGTTCCACCCTGCCGATTGACTGCCGATCCAGCGAGCACGCTCGTCGACAATGCGTAGGTAGACTCGGTGAAACGCATCGAGCCGCCCTCACGCCATCTGCAGTTTCACCGTCATGAGTTTTCCCGACCTCACCCCGTGGTTTGACAATGCCGCGGACAACTACGAGGAACTGCCTGCCGCCGAGTCGGAGACGGCGTACGACGAATAGGTCGCGACGCGGCCCGACCGGCGGCGGTCGCGAGCGTGAGCCCGAAGAGCGGCAGGCTCACGGTTGCATTGCCGATCGAAAAAAGTGCTTCGGGGGGCGTGCCTCGAGCGATCAGGATGACCGCCGCCACGACCGCGCCACACACGCAGTGAAGGAAGTAGAGCTTGAACACGGAGAGGTGTTCGAGCACGCGCTCGTCGAGGCAGTAGGTGAGCCCCCAAAGGACCGATGCCGCCACGGCGAGGATGTATCCCAAGGCATGCATGGAGGTGGTTCCGTGGGGCAGGGGCATTGCGGCCCGGAAACGTCCGGCCGCGGATGGTGCCGCAGTGTACCCAGCGAGGATGTCGGTGCGGATTAGCCTTGGTCGCGGGCGGATGGACTTGGAAGCGAAATCGGCCAACTCCTGTAGCCTGCGGTCGGCCGATACGGCAAAATGGGAATTCGTCGACGGCGGGCTCGCGTCACCGCCTACCGGATCGACCTCGGGATGGGTGGCAGAGCGGTTGAATGCACCGGTCTTGAAAACCGGCAGTCGCGAAAGCGGCTCGTGGGTTCAAATCCCACCCCATCCGCTGGGCGGTTTTGCAGGCTCCGGCACCACAACATGATCCCCAAACTCTATTCCTGCGAGATCGACGGAACACTGGTCGATGGCGCCGCTGTCTCCCGCCGGGTCGACATGGAGCCCGGCGAAACGGCCGCCATCACCGGTGCGGAGCCGATCCTCTCCAGGAGAGCGACGAAATGAATCGGGGGCGTGTGGAGTGGTCGCCGGCACCGCCGCGGTCAGACGCCCGGCAGCCGCTCTGAGGAGTCGCCGAAGCTGTCGAGTTCCACGCCACCCCAGTCCATGACGTGGAGAAACAGGCTGCACATCCGCCGGTTCGGAGCCCCGAGGCAGTCGAGCGTTCGGCCGCCGCGGAGCTTGCCCCCCGCCCCGCCGAGCAGGACGACCGGCAGCTGCGTCGCGTCATGGCTGCCGTGCAGCATGCTCGAGCAATGCATGATCGTGGTGTTGTCGAGCAGCGTGCGATCGCCTTCGTGGACCTCCGCCATCCGCTCGCAGAGGTAGGCGAGCTGCGACATGAAGAACTGGTTGACCGGGACGAGCGCCTCCGGTTCGGTGTGAGACATCTGGTGGTGCTGGTCGACGGCACCGACGTGCGCGTGCGTGAGGATCGAGCCGTCGTTGCAATACTTGAGGGTCGCGATGCGGGTGGAGTCGGTGCGAAAGGCGAGCAGCACGATGTCGCTCATCAGCCGCCAATACTCGGGAATTTCGGCGGGGACGCCGTCGGCGGGCCGCGGGCGATCGGGCTCGGTCAGCGTCGGCTGCCAGCCGCCGGCGTCGCGCTCCTTGCCGGCCCGCTTGATGCGGCCCTCGATCTCATGGACGCTCCCCAGATACTCCTCGAACCGCTGCTGGTCCGAGACGGAGAGACGGCGTCGGAGCGATCGGGCGTCTTCGAGCACGGCGTCCACCACGCGGCTGTCGCCGCGCGTGCGATCGGTGCGGAAGAGTTGGTCAAACGCCAGCGCCGGCCGCGCCTCGGTCCAGGTCGGCGACACGGCCGAACTCCAGGAGATGTGCGAACTGTAGAGCATCGGGTGCCCGTCCTGGAGGCCGGGAATCGGATCCTCGCAGCCGAGCACCAGCGAAGGCAGCCGGGTGCGGTCGCCGATCCGCTGCGCCATCACCTGGTCGAAGCTGACACCCGTGCGCACCTCGGTCTTCGCCAGGGTCGCGCCGCTGAGCATGTTTCCCGTCTGCATGCTGTGGATGACGCCGTTGTTCGCCTGCTCGTGCCACAGGCCCCGGATGAAGAGCAGCCGGTTCCGCCAGGGCGCCAGCGGCGTCAGGCAGGGGCCGAGTTCCATGGCGTCCCCTTCGCCCTTCGCCCACCAGTGCTTCGAGTGGAAGCCCATCCCGGTGAAGGTCACGAGCGTGCGGGTCGGCGGCCCGGCGGCGGCACTCGTGGACGCCGCACCGGCGAACGGCAGCGATTCGAGCCACGGCAGGGCCATCGACACGCCGACACCGCGGAGCAGTGCGCGTCGCGAGCACACGGGGTCGGATTTCATCGGCATGGTGGCGTTCTCTCCGGGGTCAGGAAGCCGAGTTGGCCGCAGTGGCCGGGGTGTCCGGCGGCGGTGAGGCCGCCGGACGGATGCAGCGAAACTGCTCGCTGCGGACGATGACGAGCAGGGCATCGGACCAGCGGCCGCCGGCCGTCATGGTCCTGGTCAGTTCATCGACGAGCGGGCGGTCCGACGGCAGGACCGCGCGGCCGAGCGCGTAGCCCGTCAGCTTGCGGGCGAGCGTCCGCAACAGGTCCTCGCGCCGGGGGCCTGCGACATACGCCCGCAGGCCGGCGATGTCGTCGACCACGGTGCCGTCGCGCAGGGTCGCCCGCGTGTCGCCGGGCTTCAGCGCGTCGACCGGCCGCAGCCGGCCGACGGCGTCGAACCGTTCGAGGGCCAGGCCGTAGGGATCGATGCGCTCGTGACAGCCGGCACAGCGAGGATCCTGCCGGTGACGCTCGGTGATCTCGCGCACGCTGAGCCCTGCGGGCACCGACTCGGGGAGCGGGGGCACGTCGGGCGGCGGTTTGGGCAGCCGTTCGCCGAGCACCTCGGCCAGCCAGGCCCCGCGCTTGATGGGGCTGGTGCGGGCGGCCGCCGAATACTTGGCGAGCCACGCCCCGAACCCGAGCAGCCCGCCGCGGCCATGGGCGGCCGCGTTCTCGACGCGACGCCACTCCGGGCCGCTCACGCCGGGGATGCCGTAGTGCCGGGCAAGGACGTCGTTGACGACCACCGCGTCGGCGTCGATCACGTCGGCGACGGGCCGGTCGTTCACGAGGAGATCCGCAAAGAACCGCACCGGTTCCTCGGCGAGCGCGTCGCGCACCTCGGGCGTGAACTCAGGAAAGTCGTTCAGGCTCCGGCCGTGATTGGAGACGAAGTCGCGGACGCGGAGCCAGCGGGCGCCGAACTCCTCGGCCATGCCGCGCATCTGGTTGTCTCTCAACATGCGGCGCACCTGCTCCTCCATGACCGCCGGGTCGTGGAGCTGCGCCGCCTTGGCCCGCAGTTCGTCATCGGGGATCGAGTCCCAGAGCAGGAAGCTGAGCCGTGTCGCCAACTCGTCGCCCGACACCGGCTGCCACCGCGGTCCGGGGGCGGGCTGCTCGGCCCGGTAGAGAAACCACGGCGAGGAGAGCACGCGGGCGAGCGCCGCCCGCAGCGCCGGATCGTAGGCGACGCCCTCGGCGCGGTCCGCCTGATACGCCGCGAGAATGGAGGCGCGTTCGTCGTCGCCGAGAGGTCGGCGCCAGGCCCGGGCCGCGAAGGCGAGCAGGGCCTCGAGGTGCAGTGGCTCCGCCGCGACCTGGGCGGCGAGAAGCGACTCCTGCTCCCGCGCGATGCGGCCGCCGAACAACTGCAGGTAGAAGAACATGATCCGTGCGCCGTCGTTCGGATTCCGGTAGTACCGCACGAACTCGTCGTATGCCAGACGGTTGCTGACCGCATCCTCGCTCACGAACTGCAGTTCGCTCCACAGGCGTTCGAGTTCCGCCCGGCCCGCCTCATCGAGCAAGAGTCGGCGCAGAGGCTCGTCCTCGCGGTGAAACCTGAAGACGCTCGCCTGTGCGTCGCGCGGGATGATCGGCGCGAACAGCACCGCCGGCGGGAAAAGGGCACGAAACTCCTCCGCCGGCCGGGCCCGCTCGGCGGCGACGCGGGCGTGGACGATCTGAGCCACCCGCGGGTCGCCCGGGGTGGCCTTCGCTTCCGGCTCGGCATCGGTGCCGCCGCCGCCGGTGCTGGCGATGAGAAACGCCTGGACGGCCGCGGTTTCCGGGCTGCCCTCGTCGAGGCTCACGTCGGCGCGGAGGAATCGCGGCAGCGTCAGCGTCTGCTGGAGCGGCGGGGGCAGGTTCCGCAGGTCGATCACGACCTCCGCATCCGGGGCGGCGACCAGGGCCGTCGGTGGCACAGGTCGGCCCTGTGGGTGGTGGCCGAAGCGGAGCCCGGACGTCGCCTCGACGGCGGCCCGCAGTTCCGCGTGCTCGGCCAGAACGAGCGGGGGCCCATCGCCCCCCTCCAGCCGCAAACGGTCCCAGACCACGAGGGTGCCGGGCTGGGGCGGGGCGACCTGCAAGGCGACCAGGCGGAACAGGTATTCGCGGGCTGCGCCCTCGACCCGCTCGCGGGCTACAACGCGTTGCAGATCCTCCCACGCGGGAAAGCCGTTGCCGACCGCGAGGATCCTGTTCTTCTGATAGAGCCCCAGGAACAGTCGGTCTTGCGTGGCCTTGATCGCCGCCATCACCGGCGCCGGGTCGGTGGCCGACTCCCGCCACGTTGCCCGGACGGCGTCGAGCAGCGGCGATGCCATCGTCCCGCTGAGGCCCGTCCAGAGCGCAGCCAGATACACCGGGTTGAGCCGTTCCTCGGCGGCAACCGCGGCGACGGCTGCAGGGCCGCCAGTGGTGAGCCGATCGCGATGGCGAATCGTGGCCGCGAGGTGCGACTCGAGCGGAGGCTCCCCGTTGGGGCCGGCGTACCGCGAGTGAAACTGGCGCAGTGCCTCGAGCGCCTCGTCGGTCCAGACCGGCCGGTCCGGCGAGGAGGAAAAGCGGAAGCCCGTCGGCAGGAGCACGGCCCGTGCGGCGACGTCGCGGGCGCATTGAAGGTAGCGTTCGACCAGGCCGGGAGTCACCGGCATCGCCTCCCCGACGTTGGCGAAGCCCTCGCCGCCGACGCTATCGGGCGGCAACTCGCGGCCCCGGGTCGGCCGCATGTCCACACCGGTCAGGTCGCGGACCGCGTTGTCATACTCGACGTTGCTCAGCCGACGCAGCGTCACCGGCCCGGGGTCTCCGGCCCGCGTGGCGGCCTCCGCGTCGATCGCCGCCGTGATCCATCCGAGCACCCGTTCCCGCTCGGCCTCGCTCGGCTGCGGCGCATCCCGAGGAGGCATGTCGCCGTCTCTCAGGCGCTCGGCCACCGCGGCGAGCACATCGGGCTCGGTGAGGATCGCCTCCGCGGTGCCAAAGCTGGTCAAATCGAGGTCGTTGTCCTGCGGATCCTTGCCGTGGCAATTTCCGCACGTCGTGACGAGCAGCGGGTGGATCTGTTCGACGTAGGCATGCGCGAGATCGCCCTCGGCCGCCGGCGCAGCAGCCATAAGTGCGAGGCACGTCGGCAGGGCGAGCGACAGCCAACACGTTCTCATCTCGCATCTCCGCAATCCATAGACCTAAACGCTAGGGGGTCGACGGCGTCAGCGACCCACTCGTTATACCGTCCCATCCTCTTATTGTCGACAGATTTTGCCCCCGCCTCCACCGTGGGCAGTTTGCCCGGATTACGGCCGTGAGGTGGACCCTGGATTTCGGGCGCCCTGATAAGGTGGAGCCTCCGGGCTTGGAGGCCCCCTATCAGGAGTATGACGATGCCGGGCAAGCGACGTGTGTATGGGGCTCCGTTTAAGGCCAAGGTGGCCTTGGCGGCCGCCAAGGGCGACCGCACAACGGCCCAGCTGGCCAGCCAGTTCGGCATCCACACAAGCCAGGTGACGGCCTGGAAGAAGCAGTTGATGGCCCAGGTGGCCGAACTGTTCGCCGATGGGCGGCAGCGGCGGCCTGACCAGGCCACG
>JBMLMS010000175.1:0-5382 GCA_049243925.1 Pirellulales bacterium | reverse complement strand
GGATGGCCGCAGTGAGCGTCCGGCGAGACGGTACGGGGTAACCCCGAGCCGGCGCAACCGAGGCGGGCATCCGCTCGGCTTACGCCTCGGGCTTCCTGCCAGTCAACGAAGACCGGAGCGGAAACGACGGAAAATCAGCCGCCGCAGTAGTCGATCGCGCGGGCGATCTCGCTCTTGAGATCCTTGCGGGCCACGATCCGGTCGATGAAGCCGTGCTCGAGGAGGAACTCGCTCGTCTGGAAGCCCTTCGGCAGTTCCACGCGGATCGTCGCCTTGATCGTGCGCGGGCCGGCGAACCCGATCAGGGCCCGCGGCTCGGCGAAGCAGAGGTCGCCGAGCGAGGCGAAGCTCGCCGCCACGCCGCCCATCGTGGGATTCGTGAGCACCGAGATGAAGAGGCCGCCGGCCTGCGAATGCCGTGCGAGTGCCGCCGACACCTTCGCCATCTGCATGAGCGAGAGAATGCCCTCGTGCATGCGGGCCCCGCCGCCCGAAGCGCTGATGATGATCAGCGGGAGCTTGCCTGCCGTGGCCCGTTCAGTGAGCCGCGTGAGCCGCTCGCCCACCACGCTCCCCATGCTGCCCATGATGAATGATGAGTCGGTGACGCCCACGGCGACGCGGCGGGCCCGGATCATGCCGGTGCCGGTGAGGGCTGCGTCGGAGAGGCCGGTGCGTTTCTGCTCGGCGACGATCCGCTCCGCGTAGGGCTTCTTGTCCTTGAAGCCGAGGGGGTCGGTGGGCCGGAGGTCGGCATCCCACTCCTCGAACGTGTTGTCGTCCAAGAGTTGCTGGATCCGCTGGGCGGCCGACACATACCAGTGAAACCCGCACCGCGGGCACACGTTGAGCAGCTCCTCGGCCTCTTTTTTGTAGATCGTGGCCTGGCAGCCGTCGCACTTGAGCCACAGGCCCTCGGGCACGCCGCGTTTGGGCCGGGGCACTTCCGGACTCACTCGCTCCATCGCTGCTTCCTGTGCGGTTGCCATGCCCTACCTGCCCTGCCTGCGATCCTCGCGTGGCATGACGGTCAGTGTAATCGTGCGGTTTCCCCGCCGCTGCGCCGGATCAGACGCGGGCTTTTTCGAGGGTGGCCGGCCGCTTCCATTGGGCTGCCAGCGGGATGTCGGTCACGGCCGACTCGGCGGGGCCGCGGCCCCACAGGTCGCCGATCGACTCGCCGGCCGTCAGCCAGCGGACGATCTGGTCGAGCGGGGCGGGCACCACCACGGCGATCCGCCCGGAGGGATGCCGCCGCAGCATCCGCTCGAGCGCGCCCTCCACGCGACCACACGCATCCTCGAGCTGTTCGCCTTCGGGCGGCGAGATGGCCCAGGGGTTGTCTTGCCACTGGCGGTAGAGCCGCGGCTGCTTGAGGCGGATGTCGTCGACGAGCATGCCCTGCCACAGGCCCTGGTCGAGATTTGCGAGGTCGTCGAGGCGTCGCGCCCGCAGGCCACATGCACGGGCGACCAGCCGAGCGGTGTCGAGCGAGCAGGCGTCGGGGGACGAGTAGATCGCGGCGGGCGGCGCACCGGCGAGCGTGGCGGCGGCAGCCTGCGCTTCGGCGAGGCCTGCGGCACACAGCGGGAGGTCGAGCGTGCCGCGGATGCGGCCCTGCAGATCGAAGTCGGTCGAGCCGGCACGGAGAACGACGAGGGAATCTGCCATCAGGGGAAAAAATCTCCAGGGTGCATGATCGTCACGCGGCCTCCCGCGCGAGCTGTTCGAGTTCGGTGATCGCGTGGCCGTAGTTTCGCGAACGAATGACAGCGCTGCCCGCCACGATCAATTCGGCGCCGGCCGCGGCCACGGGGCCGATTGTCTCGGTCGAAATGCCGCCGTCGACGCAGAGCCTGAACGAGCCGGCTTGCTGGCGGCGGATGCCGGCGAGTGTGGCGAGCTTCTCGAGAGCCACGGGGTTGAACCGCTGGCCGCCGTAGCCCGGCTCGACGCTCATCACGAGCACGCCGTCGCAGGAGTCAAGGAACGGGATCACGCGGTCGACCGGCGTGTTTGGGCTGACGGCCAGATGGGCCTTGGGGCCGAGCGCCGCAATCGCTTCGAGCGTGCCACGTGGATCGGCGAGGCCCTCGACGTGCACGGTGAGGATGTCGGCTCCCGCCTGGGCGTAGTCGGCGATCGTGCGCTCGGGTTGCTCGACCATGAGGTGGACCTCGAGCGGCACCTTGGCGGCCCGTCGGACCGCCTCGACCACGACGAGTCCGTAGGTGAGCTGGGGCACGAACCGGCCGTCCATCACGTCGAGATGCAGGGCCGCGGCGCCGGCCTCTTCGAGCCGCTCCACCTCGCGGGCGAGATGGCCGAAATCGCATAAGAGCAGGGCGGGGAGCACCACGGGCCCGCGGGTTTCCAGACGCGTCGCCAGGGGATCGAGGGCGTTGCCTGCCGGAGAGGTCACGTGTGTGTGCTGCATCGATGGGGGGAGGCGGGCGACCGATGGCCCGACTGCGGCGGTCGGCAGTTTACCACGACCGCCGTCGAGCGGGGCCGCAGAACCCCGGAAGAGGGGCGGAGCACGAGACTTAAAGCCAAGGTGCGTATAAACTTGCGATGTCAGGGTGAAGCAGGGAGATTCCCTCGCTTGCGCCTCGGGCTTTCGGGCACCTTTGTGGAGGGTCTGCCATGTCGGATGACGTGGAAATGGCTGTCGCGTTGCCCACCCGCCTCTCGGCCGCCGACCGAGAGGCGATCGAGGCTCGCACGCAGGCGATCGGGCAGCAGCTCTTGGCCGAGGCGCTGGCCGCCCAGCCGTCGCCTGTGTCGCCCGAGTGGTGGGCCCAGCAAGCCGGGGAACTGGCGACATTCGACGACGACCTCAAGGTGCGGTTGTTTCGGCTCGTCGACTGCATGCCGATGCTCGACGACCCCGCGGCCCTCGACCGGCACGTGCGCGAGTATCTCGACGACTCCGTGTTGGAACGGCTGCCCGCGGCACTCCGGCTCGGGCTCCAGGCCGCCCGCAGCGGCATGCTCGCCCCGCTCGCCGCCCGGGCGGTGCGGGCCGCCACGCTCGCCCAGGCCCGCCGGTTCATCGCGGGATCGACGCCCGCAGAGGCCGCGGCTGCAGCGCTCGCGGAGCGACGGCACCATCGCGGCTTCACGCTCGACCTCCTCGGCGAAGCGGTCACGAGCGACGCCGAGGCCGATGCCTACGCTACGGCCTACACGCGGCTGCTCGAGGAATTGCCAATCCAGGCCGCCGGCTGGCCGCGAGATCCGCTCGTCGACGACGGCCCCGATGGGCCGCTGCCGCGGGTGAACGTGTCGCTCAAGCTCTCGGCGCTCGACAGCCAGTTTGACGCCCTCGATCCCCGCGGCACGGCCGACCGCGTGCTCGCCCGGCTGCGGCCGCTCTGGCGGCTGGCCCGCGCGCACGGAGCGCAGGTGCATGTCGACATGGAGCACTACGCCACGAAAGATCTCACGCTCGCCATCTTCAAGCAGATCGCAGCCGAAGAGGAGTTTCGCGACTGGCCGGATTGCGGCGTCGTCGTCCAGGCGTATCTGCGCGATGCCGGCCGCGATCTCGAAGGCCTCGCCGCCTGGACGCGGCAGCGGGGCACGCCCGTGTGGATCAGGCTCGTGAAGGGCGCGTATTGGGATGCGGAAACGATCCACGCCCGCGCGGCCGGCTGGCCGGTGCCCGTGTGGCAGGAGAAATGGCGCACCGACGCCTGCTTCGAGGCGGCCACACGGTATCTGCTCGAGCACGCCGACATGCTGCGGCCCGCGCTCGGCAGCCACAACCTGCGTTCCCTCGCGCACGGCATGGCGGTGGCGGAGCATCTCGGGCTCGACCGGCGGGTCGTCGAGATGCAGATGCTCCACGGCATGGGCGATCCTGAAAAGGGAGCCGTCACCGGCGCCGGCTGGCGGCTGCGGGTCTACATGCCCTACGGCCGGCTCGTGCCCGGCATGGCGTATCTCGTGCGGCGGCTGCTCGAGAACTCGTCGAACGATTCGTTCTTGCGGGCGGGCTTCGTCAAGCACGTTCCCCCCGCCACGCTCCTCGCCCCGCCCGGCCCACCGGCCGCAGCCCTTGCCCCGCCGGCGCCCCGGTCTGCGTCACGCGACCGAGGCTTTCGCAACGAACCGCTCACCGATTTTTCGGTGGCAGAGTCGCGTGCGGCGTTTGGCCGCGCCGTCGACGCGCTCGAGCAGCGGCTCGCAGCGGGGCCGGTGGCGGTGCCCGTGGTCATCGACGGCGTACGTGGCACAGGCCCGACGACGTTCGAGCGGCGTGATCCGTCCGCCCATGCACGGCTCGTGGCGAGCGTGTCGGCCGCCGATGCCGCCACCGCCCGCCGGGCGGTCGAGACGGCGCAGGCCGCGCTCGCCGCCTGGCGAGGCCGCGGCTTCGCGGGCCGGGCCGCGATCCTCCGGCAGGCCGCAGCGATCATGCGCCGCCGCAGGCTCGAGCTCGCCGCGCTCCAGATCTTCGAGGTGGGCAAAAGCTGGCGCGAGGCCGACGCCGACGTCGCCGAGGCGATCGACTTCTGCGTGTACTACGCATGTGAGGCGGAGCGGCTGGGCGGCCCCCGCGAGGTTGACGTGCCCGGCGAGGAGAATGCGACCACGTATCTGCCGCGCGGCGTCGCGGTGGTGATCGCCCCGTGGAACTTTCCGCTCGCCATCCTCACCGGCATGACGGCCGCCGCGCTCGTCGCCGGCAACACGGTGGTGATGAAGCCGGCCGAGCAGTCGTCGCTCGTGGGCCTCGTGCTCCACGAAATCCTGCTCGCCGCCGGCGTGCCGCCGGCTGCTGTCGCGTTTCTGCCGGGCCGTGGCGAAGAGGTGGGGCCCGCGCTCGTCGCGCACCCCGACACGGCGCTCGTCGCCTTCACGGGTTCGCGGGCCGTCGGCCTGGCGATCAATCGGCTCGCGGCCGAGGTGTCCGCCTCCGGCGGCCGGCTCGTAAAGCGGGTGATCGCGGAGCTGGGCGGCAAGAATGCCATCATCGTCGACGACGATGCCGACCTCGACGAAGCCGTCGCCGCAGTGGTCCAGAGCGCCTTCGGCTTTCAGGGGCAGAAGTGCTCCGCCTGCTCACGGGTGATCGTGCTGGATCGGGTGCACGACACGTTCGTGGCCCGGCTCGCCGGCGCCGTGCAGAGTTTGCGGGTCGGGCCGGCGCGGGATTCGGGCGCACGGGTCGGGCCGCTCGTCGACGAAGAGGCCCGGAATCGGGTGGCCTCGTTCATCGACCTCGGCAAGCAGACCTGCCGCACCATGGCGGCGGTTGACGTGGGGCCGCTGGCCGACACTGGGTGGTTCGTGGGGCCGCACGTGTTCGCCGACGTCGATGCGCAGGGGCCGCTCGGGCAGGAGGAGATTTTCGGGCCGGTGCTCGCGGTGTTC
>JBMLMS010000174.1:0-4009 GCA_049243925.1 Pirellulales bacterium | reverse complement strand
CGACGGGATATGGGGAGCCCGAAGCCGGCGCGCACCCCCACGGCGCGATAGAGTGTCGCCATGGATCTCTCCCCGGAAGCACAGGCGCTGGCGCCGATTCTCGTCGCGGTGGTCGTGCTGTGGGTCACCGAGGCGTTGCCCCTGGCCGTGACGGCGCTCCTCGGGGCGGTGGCCTGCGTCGTGGCGGGCGTGGCGCCGGCGAAGGAGGTGTTTCGCCCGTTCGCCGATCCGCTCATCTTTCTCTTCATCGGCTCGTTTCTGCTCGCGGAGGGGATCAAGCGGCACGGGCTCGACCGTCGGCTGGCCTATGGCGTGCTCTCGGTGCCGTGGGTCGATGAGCAGCCGCGCCGGATCCTGGCGGCGGTGGCATTCGTGTCGGTGCTGATCAGCGCCTTCATCTCCAACACGTGCACGGCCGCCATGATGCTCGCGATCGTGGCCGGCATCCTCGGCACGGTCGAAACGGTGGCCAGCACGTCGGGCCAACGACCGAATGCAGGGTTTGCCACGAGCCTGTTTCTGTGCGTGGCATTCGCCGCTTCGATCGGCGGCCTCGCGACTCCGATCGGCACGCCTCCCAATCTCATCGGCCTGGCCTTCATTCGCGATCAGGCGGGGGTGGCGGTGTCGTTTCTCGGCTGGTGTGCGATCGGCATCCCGCTCGTCGTCGTGATGGCGACGGTGGCGGTGCGGGTGCTCGCCTGGCTGTTTCCCGCGGGGGTCGAACGGCTCGTGGGCGTCTCCGCCTACGTGGCCGTCGAGCGGGCGCGACTTGGCCCATGGACGATGGGGCAGTATTCGACGGCGGCGGCCTTCGCGATCACGGTCGCGCTGTGGGTCCTGCCCGGCATGCTGCTCGTGGCCCTCGGGGCCGATCATCCCCTCTGCCGCTGGCTCGCACAACGGCTTCCCGAAGGCGTCGCGGCGCTCATCGGGGCGATCCTGCTCTTTTTGCTGCCCGGCGATCGTGCGGCGGCAACCGGCCTCCGGCAACGGGCGCTCTCCTGGCGTGAGACGCGGATCGATTGGGACATCGTGCTGCTCTACGGCGGGGGTATGGCCCTCGGTGAACTCTGCTTCTCGACAGGCCTGGCCGCGGCCCTCGGGCAGTCGATCACCACGCTGATTCCGGCAGGCGACTGGAGCGGCACCGTGCTCGTGGCGGTGGCGGCCGTGGTGGCGGTCGTCACGAGTGAGTTCACGAGCAACACGGCCAGCGCAAACATGGTCGTGCCGGTCGTGATCGCGCTGGCGCGGGCCACCGGCAACGAGCCACTTCCAGCGGCCCTCGCCGCCACCTTTGCGGCAAGCCTGGGCTTCATGATGCCGGTGAGCACGCCCTGCAATGCGCTCGTCTACGGCTCGGGCCGCGTGCCGCTCAAGGCCATGATGGCGAGCGGCGCGGTCATCGACGTGGCTGGCACGCTCGTCGTCACGGCGGCCATGCTGATCGCTGGCAGAGTCTGGATCGCTCCGTGATCCAGATCTCGCCGCGGGCTCAGAGTCCTCCCTCGATGACCGCGCCGCACTGGTGGCACCGGGGCATGGCCGGTGGCGGGGGCGTCGGCATCTGCCCCTCGGCGAACAGGCCATGGAGCCGGGGGAAGCACGGCGGCATCGTCATGCAATGCTCCCGGGCGTAGCGGCGGAGGTGCAGCTGCCCGCAGGGATTGGCATGGAACACACCATGGGGTGCCTGGCCACAGACAGGGCCGCACGCCGAGCCATGCACGTTGCCATGCCATGGGGGACGCTGCGCATCACGACAGCCGCACCCGTCGGCGGATCCCATCTCGAGGCCGGCCGCACCGGCATCTTCCGTGACGATGATCGTCTCGGCTGCGGGCACGATGGTGGAGTTCCACAACGGCAGCAAGGTGGCGACGAGCACGACGGCAGGCAGCGATCGCATGACTGATGACTTCCTCTTTCCCGAGGGCGACGGTGGCGGCTGGCCATCCGACCCACGACAGGTATTCGGCGGAGCGGGCCGGCAGGGTTCATCGACTGTGTAAAACGGTGGAAAAATGCCGGTCGTAGCGATGGGAGTGCCGTTTCGCTCGCGATCTCCCTACGATTGCGGCATGCACCGCGTCGCACTCTGCTATGGGGCCCCCGAACCACTCCTTCTCGACGTCGACCCCACGGCGCTCGTGGCGAACCTCGCGGGCCCATCGGGCTCGACAGGAGACGCCGCCGCCCGACTGGTGGCTGAGGCCACCGCCGCGCCGCCCGACGGCCCGCCGCTTTCGGCCCATGCGGTGCCCGGAGATCGCGTTGTGATCGCCATCGCCGGTGCCTTGCCGCAGGCACCGCACGTGGTGACAACGGTGACAGAGCAGCTCGTTGCGTCTGGCGTCGACCCGACCGACATCTCGGTGCTGCATGCAGGCCCGGCGGTGAGCGGGCTCGCCGTGGCACAGGAATTTCATGCCGACACGGCCACCGAGACCGCCTACCTGGCCGCCGACGAGGCAGGGCGGCCGCTCCACGTGGCACGGGCGCTCGTCGATGCCGACGTGGTGGTGACGGTGGGCGAATGGTCCTACGACGCCCGTCTCGGCGGCCGGTCACTTGGAGGCGAACTCTGGCCTGCCTTTGGCCGTGCCGAGTGCGACGCCACGCTCACGCTCGATCTCGCCCGCCGAGGGCGGCGGGCACTCCGACCCTGGGCCGAAAACGTCCGCACGCTCACCTGGCAGCTGGGGGCAACGGCATGCCTGCGGCTCGTCGCCGGGCGCGACGGCACGCTCGCCGCAGCCGCCTTCGGCACGGCCGACCTGGCAGCTCGGCAGGCCCGGCAGGCGGCCGCCGCGTGGGCGCCCACCGTCGTGGCAGCCGCCGATCTCGCCATCTGCACGCTGTCGCAGCCGGCGGCGGGGTTCGAGATGATCGCCCGCGCCGTCGCGGCAGCCGCGCGAATCACCAGGCCCACGGCCACGATCTGTGTCGCCACCACGACTGCCAATGCCCCGGGGCCGGTCGTCACCCGCTGGCGGCAAGGTGCCCCGCTCCAGCCACTCGTGAGAGAGGCGTGCGGCTCGGGCGACCCGAGCCTCGTGGCCGACGCCGTGGTCACACGGTTCCTCGCTCAGGCCCTCGACGACCGCCGGCTCGTGCTCCTCTCGAATCTCGACGAGGCCACCGTCGAGGATCTCGAGTTTGGCTATGCAGCCGGCCCCGACACGGTGCGCCGGCTGGCCCGCCGCGCGGAGAGCGTGGCCATTCTCCACGAAGCCGATCTGCTGTTCCCGCACCTCACCCCGTAGGCCGGGCTTCAGCCCATCACCTCGCCCTCCGACAGGCTGAAGCCTGTCCTACAAAAAACGAGCAGGGCCGCTGACGCGGCCCTGCCGTGAACTCCATCCACCACCACGCGGACGGTTGTATTGCGACCGATACGAAGCCTCGGTCGAGGGCGTCTGTCGTGGGCGATCAAGCCGTGAGGGCGATCGCACCGTCATCATCACCAGTCGTCATCGAATCGCTCCCCGTCTGCCGCAGCTTGCGGCGGCGGTAGCCGTGGCCGACAGCCGCGGCGGCACCAAGGCCGGCGAGGATCAGCGTCGGCGGCTCGGGCACGGCGACCGGGTCGACAGGATTAGTCACGCTCAGGTTGGTCACCCGTGTTTCTGCCCGACCGTAGACGCCCGCGGCGGCAATTTGACCGGTGTACTGAATGGCAAGCTCCGTGATGAAGTCACCCGGAGCGATACCGGCGGCGGCCCGCAGCGCGACCCAATCGATGCTGTCGGTGCCCGTCCACGTGCCGGTCAGAGCGGCAGCAGCCGGCCCCGTTTGCGTCCTGTCGCTCGGCACGATCGGCATTGACCGGTTGATCACGTCGCCCGAGTAGGGCAGCCAGTTCACGCCGGTCACCTTGATCGCGTAGTCGCCGGACATGGTTACCTTGGCGATCGACGCCGGGCTACCGGCACCCCTGTCGCCCTCACCAAACGGAGCCCACACGCTGTACGTGCCGGCCATATTGATCGTGTTGCCCGTGAGC
>JBMLMS010000173.1:0-5087 GCA_049243925.1 Pirellulales bacterium | reverse complement strand
CCATGGATGGCGCAGCGCAGGCACATCCGAGTGAGTGAAGCCCAGGATGGGCGCAGCGAACGTCCGGCGATGGAGTATGGGCAGCCCCGAGCCGGATTGGGCGCGTTGAGGCATGACAGGCTGAAGCCTGTCCTACACGCCTGTCCTACACGCGCCGCAGCACGAGGCTCGCGTTGTGGCCGCCGAAGCCGAAGCTGTTGCTCATCGCCACGTCCACCTGCGCCTCGCGGGCCACCTTCGGCGTGTAGTCGAGGTCGCAGTCGGGGTCGGGAGTGTCGAGGTTGATCGTCGGCGTGATGATGCCCCGCGAGACGGTGAGGGAGCACACGACGAGCTCGATGCCGCCGCTGGCGCCGAGCGTGTGGCCAAGCTGGCTCTTCGTGCTCGAGATCGAAAGCTTCTTGGCATGGGCGCCGAACACCCGCTTGACCGCGGCCGTCTCGGCCTTGTCGCCGAGCGGCGTGCTCGTGCCGTGGGCGTTGATGTAGCGAACGGCGTCGGGCGCAAGGCCGGCGTCTTGCAGGGCCATCGCCATGGCGTGGCCGGCGCCGCGGCCTTCATCGTCGGGCTGGGTGATGTGGCCGGCGTCGCCGCTCGCGCCGTAGCCGACCAGCTCGCCGTAGATCCGGGCACCCCGCTTGCGGGCATGCTCGAACTCCTCGAGCACAACCACGCCCGCCCCTTCGGCGAGCACGAAGCCATCGCGATCGACGTCGAACGGCCGGCTGGCCTGCTGCGGGGCGTCGGTGCGAAACGACAAGGCTCGCATGTTTTGAAAGCCGGCCAGGCCGATCGGGGTGAGGGCGGCCTCGCTGCCGCCGGTGACCATCACATCGGCATCGCCATACTGAATCGCCCGCAGGGCCGAGCCGATCGAATTGGCGGCGCTGGCGCAGGCGGTGGCGACGGCGAAGTTCGGGCCCTTGATGCCGTAGAGGCTCGACACGTGCCCGCTCGCCGAATTCACCATGAGCTTTGGAATCGTGAACGGCGACACCTTGTCGATGCCCTTGTGCAGCAGCCGCTCCTCCTGAACCTCGAACTCCCACAGGCCGCCGATGCCCGAGCCGATGACGACGCCGCAGCGATACGGCTCTTCCTTGGTGAAATCGATACCGGAGTCGGCGACGGCATCCTTGGCCGAAGCGATCGCGAACTGCGTGAATCGATCGAGCCGCTTGAGCTCTTTCGTGCTCGCGATCCCCTCGTTCTCGGCTTCCCAGGGCACCTGGCCGCCGAACTGCACGCGGTAGCCCGCGACGTCGAACAGCGTGATCGGCCCCACGCCGCTCTCACCGCGCACGAGGCGATCCCACACGAACTCGAGAGGTCGGCCAAGGGGTGTGACGACACCCAGGCCCGTCACCGCGACGCGTCGCTTCATTCAACGCACCGTCAGGCTTGATGCTTTTCGATGAACTCTACCGCCTGGCCGACGGTTTGGATCTTCTCGGCCGCATCGTCGGGGATGTTGATCTCGAACTCTTCCTCGAGCTCCATGACCAACTCGACGGTATCGAGCGAATCGGCGCCCAGGTCGTTGATGAACGACGTCTCGGGGGTGATCTGCTCCTTGCTCACCCCGAGTTGGGAAGCCACGATGTCAATCACTCGCTCTTGGACTGAAGCCACCTTTTGCATCCTCCTGAAATAACCGGCACGAACTCAGCTTGCCTGACCGACCGAAGATATACCCGTTGCCCGTCCGCAGTGTCCAGCCCGGGAAAAAACGCGTCGCCGCCTACCCGATGAGGCCGCCGTCGATCGTCAGCACCTGGGCGGTGATGTAGCCCGACGCGGGAGCCGCGAGAAACAGCACCGCCTCGGCGATTTCCCAGGCCTCGCCGAGCCGTTTGGCGGGCACCCGCTTCTTCACCTCGTCGAGCAGGGCGGGGCCGAGGGCGGCCGTCATGTCGCTGGCGATGAAGCCCGGCGCGACGGCGTTGACCGTGATTTTTCGGCCGGCGAGCTCCTTGGCGACCGTTCGCGTGAGGCCCACAAGCCCCGCTTTCGAGGCCGAGTAGTTCGACTGCCCGGGGTTGCCGATCAGGCCGGAGACGCTCGCCACGTTCACGATCCGGCCATACCGTTGCTGCATCATCGGCCGGCTGGCGGCCCGCATGAAGAGAAACGGGCCGCGCAGGTTCGTGGTCAGCACTTCGTCCCACTCTTCGTCGCTCATGCGTGGCAGGAGTGTGTCGCGGGTGACGCCGGCGTTGTTCACGAGAATGTCGATGCGGCCGAGCTTCGCGTGAATGGCGTCGACGACGGCCTGCACGTCGGCCGACTTCGACACGTCGCAGGGAAACTCCTCGGCCGTGCCGCCCGCCGCGCGAATGGCGGCGGCCACGTCAGCGAGCTTGCCGGCACTGCGGGCCACGAGGGCCACCGTGGCGCCGTTGGCGGCGAGCGTTTCCGCGATCGCACGGCCGATGCCCTGCGACGCCCCGGTGACGATCGCCACCTGGCCTGCGAGATCCACCCGCACGCGCTTCGGTTCCGCCTGTGCCTGCTTGTCGTCCGCCATCGCTGGCCCTCCTTGGAGATGTCGCCGCACGAGGCGGCCGTCAGTCGAGCACGCCGTGGCAGGCGACGCTCCGGTCGATGCGTTTCATGAGTCCGCGGAGCACACGCCCGGGCCCGACCTCCCAGATCGTGCGCACGCCCTGCGCGAGAAGATGTTCCACCGACGCCTGCCATTCGACAACCCCGACCACCTGGCGGGCGAGGAGTCCACGGATTTCCGCAGGGTCGTCGTGGGGCCGGGCGTCGACGTTGCTCACCACGGGAATGCGGGGCCGCCGGATCTCGGTGGCCGCGAGGGCGTCCGACAGCCGCGCGACGGCGGGCTCCATGAGCACGGTGTGAAAGGCCCCGGCCACCTCGAGCGGCACGCACTTCATCGCGCCGGCCGCTGTGGCGGCCGAATCGAGCCGCCGGCAAGCAGCGGCCGACCCGGAGGCGACGACGTTGCCGGGGCAGAGCACATTCGCCACGCCGAGCACGTCGCCTTCACGGGCCTCGTCGCAGAGCGCCGCCACCTGGGCACGATCGAGCCCGAGCACGGCGACCATCGCTCCGGGCCGCTGTTCGGCACACTCCTGCATCGCCCGACCACGCACGTCGACCAGCCGCACGGCATCGTCGAACTCGAGCGCCCCGGCAAAGACAAGGGCCGTGTACTCGCCGAGCGACAGGCCGGCCGTGAGCGGCGCGTCGTCGAGCGCCCGCTCGCCGCGGCTGCGGAGCACTTCCAGGAGCGCGAGGCTGGTGACCAGGATCGCCGGCTGGCTCACGGCCGTGGTGTTGAGCCGGTCTGCCGGCCCCTCGACGCAGACCGCGGCCAGGTCGTATCCGAGGATGTCGCTGGCGCGAGTGAAGAGGGCCCGAGCGGCCGGCTGCTCCGCACACCACGCCCCGACCATGCCCACCGACTGGGCTCCCTGGCCAGGAAAGACGATTGCCGTGCGGCCACCCGCCGCGGGCTCTGCGTCGGCCAAGGCTTCAGTCCCCGGTCTTGATCACGGCCCGGCCCATGTAGTGGCCGCAGGTGCCGCAGATCCGGTGCGTGGGCACTGCCTTGCCGCAGTTCGAGCAGAACGTCAACTGCCGCGGCGTGAGGAAGTCGTGGGCGCGGCGAGACCGCGTTTTTTGGTTTGATTGACGTCGCTTGGGAACGGCCATGGGTCACCTGAGGGCTGATGCGAGCTTCGAACTCTAGCCGCCGCGGCGCCTGGCGGTCAATCCGACGGCTCAAAACAGGGTGTTTTGGCGCCCCGAAGGCGGGGCCGCGCCGAGATGGTCCTCGCCCTTGGGCGTGATCTTCCGGCCGCGCGGCGTGCGGATCACAAGCTCGCACCGCAGGAGAAACGGCTCCACGTCGTCTTCGAGGGTGTCGGCTGCCGAGCTCATGGTGTGGGCGATCGCCTCGATGCCCACCGGCCCGCCGGCGAACACCCGGTGAATCGTCTCCAGATACTTCCGGTCGAAGCCGTCGAGCCCCAGTTCGTCGATGCCCTGCATCTCCAAGGCCGATCGCACGATCCCGACGTCGATCGCCCGCTCCGCGCGGCTGGTGGAAAAATCGCGGATCCAGCGCAGCCGATTGTTGGCCAGCCGGGGCGTGCCGCGGCTGCGCCGGGCGATCTCGTCGGCCGAGACGTCGTCCATCGGCATCTGGAGTTTGACGGCCGATCGGCGCACGATTTCCGCGAGCTCCTCGGGGCTGTAGTAGTCGAGATGCTCGCGGATCACGAAGCGATCCCGCATCGGCGCCGAGATCAGCCCGGCCCGCGTGGTCGCCCCCACGAGCGTGAACGGCCGCAGCGGCATGTTGATCGTGCGGGCCGCGACGCCGTCGCCGAGCGTGATGTCGATCCGAAAGTCTTCCATCGCCGGATAGAGGAATTCCTCGACGGCGATCGGCATCCGATGAATCTCGTCGATGAACAGCACCGACCCCTCGGCGGCGTTCGTGAGATAGGGCAGCAGATCCTTCGGCGCCGCGAGCGCCGCCCCACTGGCGATCTGGAGCGTCGTTCCCAGCTCGCGCGGAATGCACGTGGCGAACGTCGTCTTGCCGAGGCCGGGCGGCCCGTCGAGCAGGATGTGCCCGAGCGTCTCCCCCCGCTTCCGCGCCGCGTCGATCGCGATCTCGAGCCGCTCATACACAGCCCGCTGCCCGACCATCTCAGCCATCCGCTGCGGCCGCAGCGCGCGGTCTTCCGGCGGCTGTTCCTCGGGCGCCTGCAGGCTGGGTTCACGAAAGCTGGTCATGCCCGTCTCCTAGCCGCAGCGTACCCGATCCCCCAAGAACCGGTCACCGTCGCAATCGCGTCAGCGCGCCAAATCCGGCTCGGGGTTACCCCATACCGTCTCGCCGGGTGACAGGGCAGGTGACACCAGCCCGGATTCGGAGCCGGCGGTAGGCATGCTCGACTCCGGTCGTGTTGAGAGTACGTAACTCGTGGGTTTTGCTCAGGCGCCGATAGTCCTCAACGACTCCCTGCGTCTGCGCGTGCCCACCGACCGTCTCCGCCGAAACTGCTACCCGGCATCCCTTCGGCTCACGCCCCGCGCTGAGGGGA
>JBMLMS010000172.1:0-5317 GCA_049243925.1 Pirellulales bacterium | reverse complement strand
TGTTTCGCCACCGGGGCATCCTCTCGGCTTACGCCTCGGGCTTTCGTTGAGGAGGATCGGGGCTGCCCGTGCCCTCGCGCGTTCAACGAAACTACCTGCGCGGCTGGCGGGTCCACGTGAGGCCGTAGCGCTTTTCGAGGCCGGTGAGCCAGTCGCCGAACGAGCGGGAGAACTCGCCCTGGGCCACGGCGCCGATCCGCCGCGGGTCGGACTTGGCCTCGAGGAATTTTTCACGCAATTCGGCTGCGGGGGGCTCGAGCGCGTCGAGCCGGATCGCGTAGCACACGGTGCGTGGCTCGTTGAACGCCACGGTCGTCTGCTCGGGCTCGAGGCCGAACACCGCTTCCATGAAGTCTTCGCCCGGCATCTGCACGCCTTCCGGCTGCGACAACACGGGCTGGCCATTGGGCCCCGTGGAGAGCCACGTGAAGGGCGCGATCTTGGCCGCCTTCAAGGCGGTATTGCCGCCGAGCAGCATCTCGAACGACTGCTTCTCAGTGCGGGCCCGGGCGGCCAGTTCTTCGGCCTTCTTGCGGGCCAGCCCACGGCCCTCGACGATTCGCCAGGAAAACTCGACGTCGTCGCGCACGTCGTCGAACGTGGGGGTGAACTCGGCCTGGTCGTCGGTCTTCCACGAGAGATAGCGATTGCCCGCGACGTCGCGCGACGTCACCGGCCGCAGCGGCATCGTGTTTTGCCCGAAGATCGAGTCGAGCCAGTTTTGTTGGCGAATGCCGAACCGGCTGCCCGGATCGGGCACGAATTCGAAGCTCTGTCCGATGCCACCGCCGCCCACCGCCTGCTCGGCGGTCACGAGTTCCGAACGGCCCGCTTCGAGCGCCTGCTTCTCGGCGATGAGGTTGATGTCTGGCGGCGACGGCGCGGCGGCACTGCCGCCCCGGGCCTTCCAAAGGGCGACGTCTTCGGCGTAGCGGCCGATGTCGCCGGCGATCGCCGAGAAGATCGCGTCGATGCGGGCGTTGGCTTTCTCGCGGGCCAGTTGTTCGCGGATCTTGTCCTTCACGGCATCGAGCGGTTCGAAATCGAGCGCGGTCTCGGAGGCCGGCTCGGCGTCTGCCGCGGCGGCCTCGGCCGGCTTTTCCGGAGACGCAGGCTTCGCGTCAGGCGTCTCCTGGGCGGCTGCATCGGCCGGCTTGTCGCCGGGCTTGGCCTCCGCAGGCTGCTTGAAGGCGACTGTCTGCACGGAGCGCCGCGGGCCGATCGCGCCCTGGGGAGCCGTGGCGGGCTTCGGCGGGCTCTCGGGTGCCGTCGTCGCCGGCGTATCGCCAGCCGACTTCCCGTCCTCGTCGCCGGTACTCTTCGGCTGCTCGGCTTGCTTCGGATCGACGCCCTTCGTCGCGTCCGTGTCGCCTGCTTTGTCGTTCGCAGCGTCGGCCGGCTTGGCAGCCGGAGCGGCCCGGAACATCGTGGCCTTGTTCTTCTCGTAGAAGGCGGCGATCTCCTCGTCGGTCACGTCCTTCGCAGCCGCCGCCTCGAATGCTTCTCGCTTGGCGACGAAGTATTCGTACTTCGCCCGCCGTGGCTTGCGAAACCCGGGGGCGTCGCTCCGCGGGTCGGGCAGGTCGTTTTGGTAGCGCTCGAAGAACGCCCGCAGCGTCGCCTCCGTGGGCGCCGGCACGTCGGCCACCACCGACTCCACGGGCACCGCAACCACCTCGGCCACGGCCTTTTGCTCCAAACGCTTGTAGTAGTCCCAGCGCCAGCCGGGCGGATCCCCTGAGAAGCCAGTCTGAAACATGAACAGCATGTTTCGCCCGGTGAGTTCTGCCCGCAGAGCCTCGAAGAGATCGTGCTGGGAAACGGCCGTGGGCCCGAGCCGCAGGCCGGCGATGATCTCCGACAACTGCTCGGGCCGCACGAGGTTGTTCGTCCACTGGGCCAGAAAGTCGTTGATCGCCGTGTCGCTGACGACGAGCCCGTTGGCACGCGCCTCTTCGTTGACGAGAAGCGTGCGCACGACCGCCTCCTCCGCCTCCGGAAACAGCGGCAGCCGGGCAGGATCCCGGCCAGCGGCCACAGCCGCCTCGACCAGAAAGCGGTTCACGACCGACCGCATGGCCACGCTTCGCTCGAGCTGGCCCTCCCGGATCTCGCCACCGCTCCAGCGGGCTGCCACGGGGTCGCCGGCCGGGCCCCCGCCGCCCATCTGGAGGAACGGGGGAAGCACGAAAAATGCGAGCATCGCGAGGATCGCAACCGCGACCAAAAGCGACCGCTGATACTTCCTAAAGACGTCAAATGAGCCGGCCATGGCACCGCCTGCGGTCAATCATTCCCGACGGCAAGGACCGACGGAGGCTTGACAAGCAAAGAGAGGGGAGGGTAACGCTGTCCGTTCGCAGCAGGCCGCAGATTGTAGCGCCACGGCGGCGTGCGCCAATCCCAAACCGCGGTTCCGCCGCCCCCGGAATACCTATGGCCAAGAAACCCTCGACCGCAAAACGACGCAGCCCCAAATCCCGAGCGTCTGGCGAGGGCACGGCCACCAAGGCCCCCTCGGGGTCGTATCAACTCGTGATTGTCGAGAGCCCGGCGAAGGCGAAGACCATCGAGAAGTACCTCGGCCCGGGCTACGTGGTGAAGGCCTCGATCGGCCACATCCGCGACCTGCCCAGCCGCGCCCCGAAGGGCTCGAAGCAGCCGGTGCCAGGGGTGGACCTCGACCACGATTTTTCCCCCACCTACGAGATCGACGACGACAAGGCGAAGACCGTCTCGGAGCTCAAGCGGCTCGCGAAGGGGGCGGCTGATATCTGGTTTGCCACCGACTTGGATCGTGAGGGAGAGGCGATCGCGTGGCACCTCACGCAGGTGCTCGGTGTCGATCCCGGCCGTGCCAAGCGGGTGACGTTCGACGCGATCACGAAGTCGGAAGTGCAACGGGCCTTCCAGGAACCGCGGGCGATCAACATGCCCCGCGTCGAGGCCCAGCAGGCCCGCCGCATCGTGGATCGGATCGTGGGCTACCGTGTGTCGCCGATTCTCTGGAAGAAGGTGGCGGGCGGCCTCTCCGCCGGCCGCGTGCAGAGCGTGGCCACCCGGATCGTCGTCGATCGCGAGCAGGAGATCCGCGAGTTCACCCCATCGGAGTCGTGGGAGATCACCGCGGCGCTGGCCTTCGACGTGGCCCGGGCGACGAATCTTCATGATGCCTGGACCGAATTCATGGCTCGCCGCGACGAGCGTGGCAGGCCCCCCTTCGTGCGCGACCGCATGGCCTGGCTGGCCGAGCACCGGGCCTTGGCCTGCGACATGGTGGAGGTGGCAGGCAAGTCGCTGAAGATTGAGGCCGACAACACGTCGACCGTCGATCTCGCCGTGACGGCCCGGGATGCCGCCGAGGCCGCGGGGCTCGTCGACATCGAACTCACCCGCGACACCGACGCCGAAGGCCGGGGCCGGGCCCGCAACCTCGTGCGGATCACGGGCCGCCCCGACCCGAAAGCCCGTTACACGGTCGAATCGATCGACGTCACGCGGACGCGGTCGCGGCCCTATCCGCCCTTCATCACGAGCACGCTCCAGCAGGCCGCCAGCAGCCGGCTCGGCATGTCGACCGACCGCACGATGCGGATCGCCCAGAGCCTCTATGAAGGTATCGACGTGCCCGGGGAGGGCCGCGTGGGCCTGATCACCTACATGCGCACCGACTCGACGAATCTTTCCCGCGAGGCGATCGAGATGGCCCGCCGCTACCTCGACCAGAAGCTCGGCAAGGCCTACGTGCCCGAGAAGCCCCGCTTCTACGCCAGCAGCAACGACAGCGCCCAGGAGGCCCACGAGGCGATTCGGCCCACCGACGCCTTCCGCGAGCCCGACACGATCGCCTCGGCGCTCTCCGACGAGCAGCTCAAGCTCTATCGCCTGATCTGGCAGAGCTTCGTGGCCTGCCAGGCCACCGACGCCGAGTGGGATTCGACCACCGTGCGGCTGCGCCGCTCGGATCGCGACACGGGGGCCGTGTTCAAGGCCAACGGCCGCGTGCTCCGGTTCGACGGCTTCTATCGCGTGAGCGGCACGCCCAAGGACGACGGCGAGCAGGTGCTCCCGGATTTCGAGAAGGGCACCGAGCTTGCGCCGTTCGACATCGAGCCCCGGCAGAAGTTCCAGGCCCCGCCGCCGCGGTATTCCGAAGCGACGCTCGTGAAGAAGCTCGAGGAGGAGGGGATCGGCCGCCCCTCCACCTACGCGAGCATCATCAACGTGATCGAGAACCGCGGCTACGTGGAGCAGCAGGATCGCCGGTTTTACGCGACCGCGCTCGGGGAGGCCGTGACCGGGTTTTTGAAACGCGGCTTCCGCGACCAATTCATCGAGATCGGCTACACCCGCGAGATCGAACGGGAGCTCGATCAGGTGGCCCAGGGCACGAAGCGCTGGACCGACATGCTCCACGAGTTTCACGACGAACTCGTGCCGAAGCTCGACACCGCGATGCAGGAGCAGCACGAGAAGGCCAAGGGGGATCCTTCGCCCTACGCCTGCCCGGAGTGCGGCCGCCGGCTCGAATACCGCCTCGGCCGCTCCGGCCGGTTTCTCTCGTGCAGCGGCTTCAATGAAAAGATCGTCGAGAAGCCGGCGCCGCCGAAGACCACGGCCAAGGGCAAGAAGCGGAAGCCCGCCAAGCCGAAGGAGGTGCCTGCCTGCTCGTTTGCCATGCCGGTGGGCCGCGACGGCAAGCCCCGGCTCCCCGAGCAGATCGATCTGCTCTCACCGGCAGGCGTGCCGATGGTGAAGCGGACCGGCCGATTCGGCGACTTCCTCGTCGAAGACAAGCCGCGGCCGCCGAAGCCGAAGGGCCGCAAGGCCGCTGACACACCCGCCGAGCCGCCCTCCTTCATCCTCAACCTCGACAAGAAGGCCAACCTCAAATTTCCCTCGCCCCCGCCGCTCGTCACCGACATCGCCTGCCCGAAGTGCGGTGAGCTGATGAACCTACGCGAAGGCAAACGCGGCCCCTGGCTCGGCTGCCGCGCCTTCCCCAAGTGCCGCGGCCGCGAAGCCTTCGGAAAGCTCGACGAAAAGAAGCAAAAAAATCTGAAGACGCAGCTCGACGCCCTGCTCGCCGGCCAGACAAAGCTCGCACTCACCCGCCGCGACGGCGTCACGCCGGTCGCCGAGGGCACACCGTTGGCGTCGCTGGCCATCGAAGGCGGCGTCGCCGAACTCGCGCTGTTCCAGTAGGACAGGCTTCAGCCTGTCACTCGATCGCCATCGGAAAGCCCGAGGCGTAAGCCGAGTGGATGGTTCGTCCGGATCTTCGCCACTGGGCGCCATCGGGAAGCCCGAGGCGTAA
>JBMLMS010000171.1:0-1055 GCA_049243925.1 Pirellulales bacterium | reverse complement strand
GAGTTCGCGGCCCACGCGGGCGAATTCTTCACGCGTGGCGAGCGCCTCGGGAAACAGCCAGTCGGCGCCGGCGTCGCGGTAGGCCCGGAGCCGGGCGAGGCAGTCGTCGAGATCCGTAACGCCCCGCGCGTCGCTGCGGCCGATGATCACGGTGGCGGGATCGCGGCGGGCGGCGCACGCGGCGGCGATCTTCGCCGTCATCTCGTCGACCTCGACGATCTCCTTGCCGGGCAGATGGCCGCACCGCTTGGGGCGGCGCTGGTCCTCGAGTTGGATCGCCGCGGCACCGGCCTCTTCGAGCCTGCGCACGCAGTCGGCCACGGCATCGGGGCCGCCGAAGCCGGTGTCTGCATCGACGACGAGCGGGATTTCGACCGCCGCCGCGAGCAGCCGCGTTTGCGCCACGAGCTGGTCGAGCGTGAGGATCCCGATGTCGGGCACGCCGAGGAGGCCTGCCGAGAACGCGGCGCCCGACAAGTAGATCGCGTCGAATCCCTCGCGCTCGATGAGCTTGGCGGCGAGCGCCAAGGGCGCGCCCGGAATCGCCACAGTGCCGTCGGCCACGAGGCGGCGCAGGATGGCGCCACGGGAACGGGGGGCGGTGGAGTCGGTCGGGGCGGGCATCGGTGGTATCCTGCGGGGGAAGGCCGATATCGGACGGCGGCTTCGTTATAGGTGCAGCGGATGACGGGCGAAAGCGACACCGGCACGCGGGCCATCTGGCGGGCCGCCGTGGAGATTGCGATCGTGACGATCGTCTTCGCGGCCGCCGGCGCCTGGCCCACGCCCGACGTGAACGAGGCGGTGTATCTCACGAAGGCCCGGCATGCCGCCGACCCGGCATGGGCCGCGGGGGATTTCTTCTTGGAAACGCCCGACGCGCACGGCGTGTTTTTCCGGCTGTTTGGGCCGCTTGCGGCGGCGCTCACGCTCGAGCAGGCGGCGTGGGTGGGCCGTACGCTCGGCTGGCTCGCGTTGGCCCTGGGCTTTTGGCACGCCGCGAGGCCGGTCGTGGCCACGACGTCGGGTCGGATCATCGCAGCGGCGCTGTTCTC
>JBMLMS010000170.1:0-1146 GCA_049243925.1 Pirellulales bacterium | reverse complement strand
CGCTCGTGCTGCTCGGCATCGGTGGCGTGCTCGCCTGCTGGGCCGCCCGCCGCCGCAGACGGTGACCATCGCCAATCGGAAGGTATCACGCGATAGGAAGCCTCAAGCTGTCGGGTTGATTGTGTAAGAAAAAGGAGATACTTTTTCTTACATGGCAGGTCGCCCGAAATCGCCGGAGGCCCTCGACTCACGAATCCTCGCAGCCCTGCGGCGGAGAGGCCGGGGGTGCGTCGTGGTGCCGTCGGATTTTTTGGATCTCGGCAGTCGGAAGGCCGTCGATGTGGCACTGCACCGTCTTGTGCGGGCGGGGGTCATTCGCCGGTTGGCCCGGGGCGTTTACGACCTCCCCAAGGAGCACCCGCGGCTTGGCCGGCTCTCGCCGGCTCCCGAGGCCGTGGCGAGAGCGATCGCTGGCCGTGACCGCGTGCGTCTGCAGCCCGCGGGAGCCTATGCCGCCAACGCGCTCGGACTCACCGAACAGGTGCCCGCCAAGGTGGTGTTTCTCACCGATGGCCCCAGTCGCACCGTGATCGTGGGTGGCACCACGATTCAGCTGCGCCGCACCACCCCGCGCAACATGGAGCCCGCCGGACGGCTCAGCGGCCTCCTGATCCAGGCGTTTCGGGAGCTCGGCCGGGAACACGTGACGGCCGAGCGCTGCGCCCACCTCAAACGCACGTTGCCCGCGGCGGAACGGCGACGGCTGCTCGACGATCTTCGCCTGGCGCCTGCGTGGATGCACCCCTTCTTCCGTGAACTCGCGGCGGCCCGACCGTGAAACTGGCGTTTTTCGATCTTCCGGATGACGAGCGACGGCTCGCTTTCGAGCAGGCCGCCGCGAAGCGAAACGTGTCCACGGTCGTCTTGGAGAAAGATTTCTGGGTCTGCTGGCTGCTGGGTGTTCTCTTCCGCCCTGGCTTGCGTGAGAGCCTCGTCTTCAAGGGCGGTACCTCCCTCTCAAAAGTGTTTGGCGTGATCGAGCGGTTCTCCGAGGACGTCGACCTATCCGTTTCACCGGCGATCCTAGGACTTCCAGATGCGGGGACGAGCCGCACACAGGCCGACAAGTGGATGAAACTCGCAGAATCCGCCTTGACCTGCCCCCATGAATGACGCCAGTTTCTAAGTTAGGTTTTTGTCCTCCAG
>JBMLMS010000169.1:0-2356 GCA_049243925.1 Pirellulales bacterium | reverse complement strand
ACGCTCTCGCAGTCGCTCGATGAGACGCTCGGCCGCTGGACCGAGTCGCTCGTGCAGGCGCAGTCGCATCTCGCCTCGGCCCGGGAAGACCGCTGGGCCCGCGCGGCCGACGCACTCACGATGGCGATGAAGACGTTCGAGCATCATCAGAAGACGCTCGCCGGGCAGGCCGAACTGCTCACCCGTGTGGTCGATGCCACGCACAACGTCGCGGCACTCGAGCGGACCCTGGAATCGAATCTCTCCGCCCTCGCCGACAGTGGCCGGTTCGAGGAGACGCTGGCCACGCTCTCGGCGGCGGTGCAATTGCTCGCTGCTCGGGCGCAGGATTCAGCGGTCGAGCCGCGGCGGGTCGACCTGCAGGGTGCCCACCGCGCTGGAAAGGCCGCATGACCCGCAAGCGATCGGTCGAAGGGCCGACGATCTCGCTGTTTCCGTTTCTCGCCGTGCTGCTCTGCACGATGGGCGCGCTGCTCGTGCTGCTCGTGCTGTTCAGTCGCTCGGCGCGGCATGGCACCGACGCCGAGACGTCGGCCGACGTCGCGGAGATGGAGCTCGCCAAGGAAAGCCTCGGCTGGCGGCTCGGGCAGCTCGCCGGGGTGCGGGATCGCACGGCGGCGGACCTCGCTGCCGCGAGGCTGCAGCTGGCCGGTGTCGAGGAGCATTCCCGCGAGCTCACCGATGAACTCGAGCGGCTCGAACGACTGCTCGCCCAGCTCGAGACTGGTGTGGGGCAGCCGGCCACTGCGGATCTGGCCGCGCTCGAGGCGCGGCTGAAGAGTGCCCGCGAGTCACTCGACAAGGCTCGCGCCGAACAGAAGACGAAGCCTCCCGCGTATGCCGTCGTGCCCTACGTGGGCAAAAACGGCACGCATCGGCGGCCGCTCTACATCGAGTGCAGCCTCGACGGCGTGTTTCTCCAGCCGGAGGGAGTGCGGCTTTCGCCGAGCGATTTCGAGGGGCCGCCGGGCCCGGGCAATCCCCTGGCGAGCGCGCTGCGGGCGGCGCGGGAGCACCTCGCCAAGAATCCGATCGCGTCGGCGGATCCCGCCGCGCAGCCGTATCCCCTGCTCCTTGTGCGGCCCTCGGGAGTGATGGCGTATTACGCCGCGCGGGAGGCGATTCAATCGTGGGGCAGCGACTTCGGCTACCAGCTCATCGACGAAGACTGGACGCTCTCGTTTCCGCCGCGGGATCCTACGCTCGCCGAAGTCGAAAAGCGGGCCATCGAGGAGTCGCGGCAGCGGCTGGCCTGGCTCGCAGAAGTGCGGCCCGTGAAGCAGGCACGGCCCGTGCAGCAGTATCGTGCGGCCACCACCCGTGGCGGCGTGGTGGCAGAAGGCGGCCCGAGCGTGCTCGGAGATCAATCGCGGTTCGACTGGAAGAATCAGCAGGCGGCAGCCGGCAGCGCTGCCGGAGGTGGCTTCGGGGGAGGCGGCGGGTCAGGGGCCGGCTCAGGGGCTGGCTCAGGATTCGGTGACGGCGCGGGGAATGGCGCCGGCACGGGCCGCGGTGGGAGTGGCTCCGGCGACGGCGTTGGGCCCGGACGGCCGCTCTTGGCGGGCGGGTCGTCGGACAACTCCGGCGACGGCGAACGCGGCTTTGCGTCCGGCGGTGGAGACGTGATTCTCGGCCGCGGCCCGGGAGCCGGCGCGAGTGGCTCGCAGGGACAGGGCCCAGGCACGGCTGGCGGTCAGTCGGGATCCGGCGGTCAGTCAGGAACTGGTGGCCCTCACGCCGGTGCCGGCAACGGCCAGCCGGGCGACGTCGCAGACGCTGCGTCGGGGAGCTCCGGCACCGGCCGCTATGCACAGAAATCGAAATTCGGTGGCGCTGGCGGCGAGGGCGCGGGGGGCGGTGACGGCGCTGGCGACTCGGGTGGCTCCGGCGGTGGCGGCGGGCCGGTCTCGATGAATGTCGCGGGGGCGCAGGCAGGAGCCAGCGGAGCAGGCGGCGGTGCGTCGTCCGGCAGCGGTGCCCCGCAGGGCATGGCATCGGCCGGTGGCCCGCCGATGCCGGGGCTCATGCAGAGCGGCGGACAGGCGGGCGGGCAGCAGTCTGCCGGCGGTGCGAGCTCGGCGGGAGCCTCGGTGTCGATCGCACAGGCGCGCGGCAAGAACTGGGCGAGCCTGGCGACCCAGGATCGCCCGATTCCCCTCACGCGGCCGATCCAGATCGAGTGTGCGCTCGATGAATTTCGAATTCTCGACGACGGCGGCCGAAGGATCCGCAGCCGCATCCCGCTCGACGGCGACACCGCCGCAGCGATCGATCCGCTCGTGAAGGCCGTGCATGCCCGCGCGGCCGAGTGGGGGCTCGCCGGCGAGCGCATGTATTGGAAGCCGCAGCTCGTACT
>JBMLMS010000168.1:0-9310 GCA_049243925.1 Pirellulales bacterium | reverse complement strand
GTACTCTCAACACGACCGGAGTCGAGCATGCCTACCGCCGGCTCCGATTGCGGGTAGTTGCCTGCTGCCCTGACGTCCGGCGAGACGGTACGGGGCAGCCCCGAGCCGGATTGGGCGCGATGAGGCCGTGACAGCCTGAAGCCTGTCCTACATCGCGCCGAGTTGCGCCAGGGCTTCGTCGGGGATGTTGAAGTTCGCCGAGACGCTCTGCACGTCGTCGTGGTCGTCGAGCTTCTCCACGAGGGCGAGCACTTTGCGGGCCATTTCCACGTCGTCGACGTCGACCGAGTTCGTGGGGATGCGCACGATCTCGTTGGAATCGACCGTGAGGCCGGCGGCTGTGACGGCGTCGATGACGGCCGCCATCGACTGCGGCTCACAGGTCACTTCCCACTTGTCGCCACCGAGCTTTACGTCGTCGGCGCCAGCTTCGAGCGCGAGCTCCATGAGCCTGTCTTCACTGCACGCGGCCTGCGGCACACGCACCACGCCCTTCCGCTCGAAGAGGTAGGCCACGCAGCCGGTGCCGCCGAGCTTGCCGCCGCACAACTCGAAGATCTTGCGGATCTCAGGGGCGGTGCGGTTTTTGTTGTCGGTGAGGATCTCGCACATCACGGCCACGCCGCCGACGCCGTAGCCCTCGTAGATCGACTCCTCGAGATCGCCTCCCTTGAGCTCACCTGTGCCGGTCTTGATCGCCCGCTGGATGTTGTCCTTGGGCATGCTCACCGCCTTGGCGGCGTCGATCGCATACCGCAGCCGCAGGTTGGCATCGGGATCGGGCCCACCGTGCTTGGCGGCCACAATGATCGCCTTCGCGAGCTTGCTCCAGAGCTTGCCCCGCTTGGCGTCGATCACCGATTTCTTGCGGGAGATATTCGCCCAGTGTGAATGCCCTGCCATCGTCGATGTTCCGTCGAGCGTCGTCCGTTACCGTGGCTTCTTGCGGGCCAGCTGCGTGGAGTGGCGCGGGCCGCCGGTCGGCTTGGCCGCCATCTTGCCCGCCTTCGCAGCCTTCTTGCCCGCTACCGGCCCGGGCTTCGCGGGCTTCTTGGAAGCGGGAGCCTTCTTCGGCTCGGGCTTCACGGGCGGTGCGGCCTCGACCTGCGGCTTGATCGTGAGCGGCTTGGCAACATTTGGCTTCACGACGAACGGCTTCGGACCAGGCTTCGAGCCCGGGATCGGCTTGCCGTCGGCCGTGCGCTTGGGGCCAGATCCCGGCGGGGGCAGGGGAGTCTTGCCGGCCGGACGGGCGGCGGCCTGTGGGCCGGCTGGGCGGTGTTCTTCGGCAGCATTCCGGGCGGCGTCGGCGGCCTTCTGCGCCTGCTTGCCTGCCGGAGGAGGCGGAGGCGTAGGTGCCGGCAGCGACTCGCCCCGTTTCGGAAATCGGTCCTTTGCGGCCGGGTTCACCGCTTGGAGCACCTTCTTCACGGTGGCGCCGTGCAGGTTCGTCAACACGTCGACGCCGAATTGATGCAAGAGCGACGAGAACTCGACCCCCGACTTCTTGGCGATCAAGCGGTCGATCCCGGCCACCTTGCCCGAATCGTATTCTTCGCGAGGAATGATCCCGGCGAGGTAGAGGGCCGCGAGCGCGCCGTGGTCGAGCGGCACATAGTGCCCGCCGAGGGTCGTCGAGGCGACGAAGTTCACGACGAACGGCGTCGCGCCGTGCAGATGCTCGAGCGTCTTGATGCCGTGGGCGATCGAGTGCTTCTTGGCATTCTCGAGCGTGAATGCATAGCTCGATTCGAACACACTCTGCAGCACCCGCCTGAGCGCGAGCGCCGCGCGGGCAGGATCGGGCAGGTCGTGAAGCGTTTCGGCGAGCTCGATGACCGTGGTCACCCGCACCTCGTTCAGATCGAAATACCCCTGCAGCAGCCGCTGGAGGGCCTTTTCAGCGACGTCGTACGGCGCGTTTTCGAGGCAACAGGCATACAACACCTGGTCGAGCATCGGCCGGGTGGTGTTGGGGGTGACCGGCTTGTACTGGGCGCGAAGTGCCTTGTGCATCTTCGCGATGAGTTGTTGCCGATTCGGTTGCTGGCTTTTCGACGTGCTCATGCCTCTCCCTGTGGATCATCGTCGTGCTCGACCTCGGCGGCCGTTGGCGGCAGCACCTCACTGAGCACCCGGGCCATTTCGATGGAACGTTTGACACCCGCATCGAGCTTGAACGACAGCCGCGGAACATACCGCGTATCGATCCGATCGGCGATCTGGGCCTGAAGAAACCCGGCGGAACTCGCCAGGCCGCGGATCGCGAGTTCCTGCTTCGCCTCACTGCCCATCACCGACACGAGCACGACGGCGGTCCGCATGTCGGGCGCCACCTCGACGCCCGTCACCGTCACGCCCTGCACCCGCGGATCGCGCACCTGCGTGAGGATGGCCATGCTGACCACCTCCCGCACCGCCTCGGCCGCTTTGAGCTGTCGTCGAGTGCTCACGAAAGCGTCCGCGCGACTTCCTCGATTCGGTAGCACTCGAGAATGTCGCCCTCCTTGAGATCGTTGAACCCGGCCAGCTTGATGCCGCACTCGAGACCATCGCGCACCTCGCGGGCGTCGTCCTTCTCCCGCTTGAGCGAATCGATTCCATAATCGCCGATCACCCGATTGTCACGAATGACTCGCAGCCGCGCATTGCGGGCGATAACACCGCCGATGACGCGGCAGCCGGCGATCACGCCGAGCCGACTGATCGAGAATGTGCGTTGGACCACCGCCCGGCCGAGCTCGGCCTCGCGCCTCTCCGGAGCGAGCATGCCCTCGAGGGCGTTCTTCAGATCGTCCGTCACCTGGTAGATGATCTCGTAGCGCCGCACCTGCACGCCGCGCTCTTCGGCAAGGCCCCGAGCCCGCTCGTCGGGTACGACGTTGAAGGCGATGATCACGGCATCCGACGCGTCGGCGAGGGCCACGTCGGCCTCGGTGACACCCCCGACGGTGGCCTGCAAGACGCGAATCTTCACCTCGGGATGATCGAGCTTCTGAAGTTCCTTGAGGATCGCCTCGATGGAGCCGCGCACGTCGGCCCGCAGAATGAGATTGAGGGTCGGTGCTTTTTCCGCCCCGAGCCTGTCGTGGAGGTTTTCGAGCGTCACGTGCACCGGAGCGCTAATGAGGTTGCTCTGTCGGCGGATGTCGCTCCGCTTGAGCGCCACTTCGCGGGCCATCGCGATGGACTCTACCACCTGAAACCGGTCTCCGGCTCCCGGCGGCGTGTCGAGGCCGCTCACGAACACGGGGAACGCGGGCCCGGCCTCGGTCACTTTCCTCTTCGTCGTGGTGTCCATCATCGACTTCACATGGCCGCTCGCCTCACCGCAGACGACCGCATCGCCCACCCGAAGCGTGCCCTTCTGCACGAGGAAGCACGCCATCACGCCGCGGCCCTCGTGGATCGAGGCATCGAGACAGACACCCGCCGCCTCGCGCTCGGGGTTGGCCCGCAGGTCGTGCAACTCGGCGATCGTGAGCAGCGTGTCGAGGAGCTGGTCGATGCCCTCCCCGGTGACCGCGCTCGTCTTCACCACTTCCGTCTCGCCGCCCCACTCGGTCGGCAAGAGCTCGTTCGCCGCCAGCTGCTGATAGACTTTCTGCACGTCGGCCCCCGGGAGGTCGATCTTGTTGATCGCCACCACGATCGGCACACCGGCCGCCTTGGCGTGGCTGATCGCCTCCTCGGTCTGCGGCATCAGCCCGTCGTCGGCGGCGACCACGAGCACGGCACAGTCGGTGACGTTGGCGCCGCGAGCCCGCATCTGGGTGAACGCCTCGTGCCCCGGCGTGTCGACGAACGTGATCGGGTGGGCATTTCGCTGGACGGAATAGGCCCGCATGTGCTGCGTGATGCCGCCACTTTCCCGGGCGGCTACGTTGCTGCTCAGAATCCGGTCGAGCAGCGACGTCTTGCCGTGGTCGACGTGGCCGAGGAAGGTGACCACGGGCGCCCGCGGCAGCTGCAGGGTCGGATCCTCGTCGATGGCATCGAACCCGGCAAGCAATTCTTTCTCGAGGTCTTCCGCCGTCTTGACGTCGAGCTGCACGCCCAACTCGGCGGCCAAGAGCTCGACCGTATCGCGATCGAGCATCGCGCCCATGCTCGGCATCGATTCCATGCCGAAGGTGAGTAATTTCTTGAGCACTTCGCTGGCCGGCAGCCCGATCGCTTCCGAAAACGCCCGCACCGTGCAGGGCACCTGCACGGAAGCGTTCGTCTTGCGCGGCGCCGCAGTCGAAACCGACGATCCACGGCGATGCCGAGGACCCCGCCGCCGCCGCAGTCTGTCGTCGTCGTCGCCCATGGGGCCGCGGCCACCCGTCGGCCGCTTCCGATTGAGCTGCCGGGCCTCGCGGCCACCCAAGAGGTCGTCGCCACCGCCCGGCTGTCCCTTGCCCGGTGTGCGTCGCGGCCGCACGCCCGGCTCCATGGGAGGAGGCACAGGCGCCATTCCGCCGCGCACACCGCCGCGCAACGGCGGGCCGCCGGTGCCGGTGCGCAGCTTGGCCGCGTCGGCCTGCCGCTGCTCGTGCTTGCGCATGTGGTCGGCGAGCGGCTTGGAGCCGCCGGCCTTCGCGCTGCGAATCGCGTCGAGTGGCAGCTTGACGTCGGGCTTTTGGGCAGCCGGCTCTTGCGAGCCGCGGGCCAGGGGGGCAGGCCGCGATGCAGCGGGCATCGGAGCGAGCTTGAACGCCGGCCGCGGCACGGGCTTGGGGCCGTCGCCACCGGGACGCTGCCCGCCTGGCCCCAAAGGCCGCTGGCCGCCCGGGCCCAGGGGCCGCAGGCCGGCAGGCCGCGGACGCGCATCCGCCGCGGGCTTCACGACGGCGGGTGCCTCGGGCTGGGGCTCTTCGCCCGCCGGCGGCTCAGGCTGCTTGCCACGAGCCACCCCGGCCGGGGCGATGTAATCTTCGCGCTTGAGCGTTGCGGGAGCCGACGGCCGCACGGGAGCCGCGACCTTCGCGGGCGCGGCAGCCGCCGACGGAGCGGGGCGGGATTTTGCGGAGATGAATTCCTTGAGCTTGACGACTTCGTCGTCGCTCATGCTCGCGAGAGCCGAGCCCTTGTCTTGAATGCCGGCGCGGGTGCACAGTTCGACCAGCTCTTTGCTGTCGATCTTGAGTTCTTTTGCCAACGTATAGATGCGAACCGCCACGCCACCCTCATCTCACTGTGTGAGTCAGGTTGTTCATCTTCGCCGCCACCGACCTCGCCCTCAAACCACCGACTGCTTCCCACGTCCATCAAGCACCACCGTCGGAGACAGAGCCTCCTCCCGACGCCACGACATCGACATCGACATCGCCAGTTGCCTCGCCGGCAGCCTGCTTCGCCGCCGCCTCGACCGCATCGGCCTCGGCCGTGGCCTTGTCGATCCGCTCCTGCTCCCGCTGCTTCCGCCGCTCGTCCGCCGCAGCCACTTCCGCCAGCTGGGCCCGTCGCTCCGCCTCGGCCACGATCGCATCGACCTGCTCTGCAGACAGTCCGCCCATCTCCATGAGATCATCCGGCTCGATGACAGACAGATCGTCGTATGACAAAAATCCCTCACCCACGAGCCGCTCGGCCACGGAATCATCGAGGCCCTCGATCGATGAAAACCCGGTGACGGCCCGTTCGATCTGCTGATCGAGCTCCTCGCGGGTCATGATCTCGATGTCCCAGCCGCAGAGCTTGCTGGCCAGCCGCACATTTTGCCCGCGGCGACCGATCGCCAGCGACAGTTGATCCTCACGCACGAGCACGATCCCGCGGCCGAGCATCTGGCAGAGGATCACTTCGTCGACCTCGGCCGGCTGCAGGGCGTTGGGCACGAGCACCTGCAGGTCGTCGCTCCAGCGGACGATGTCGATCCGCTCGCCACCGAGTTCTTCGACGATGTTCTTGATGCGGTTGCCACGCACCCCGACGCACGCGCCGACGCAATCGACCCGTGAATCGGAACTGATGACCGCCACCTTGCTCCGGTAGCCGGGCTCGCGGGAGATCGCCCGAATCTCAATCACGCCGTCGGCGATCTCCGGAATCTCCTGCTCGAAGAGCCGCTGCACGAGCTGCGGCCGGATTCGAGATAGAATGATCTTCACCCGGCTGCCGACCTTGCGGACCTCGAAGATCGTGGCCCGGATGCGTTCGTTGGGGTGGTAGCTTTCGCCCGGGATCTGTTCGCTCCGGGGCAGGATGGCTTCGGTGGCACCGAGGGTGACCGTCGCCGTGGCGCCTTCGAAGCGGGCGACCACGCCCGACACCATCTGGCCGATCTGCTCCTCGAACTCGTCGTGGATTGCATCCCGCTCCGCTTCGCGGATCTTTTGGATGATCACCTGCTTGGCGGTCTGCGCACCGATGCGGCCCGCCAATTCCTGCGTGTCGAGCTCGACGCCGTCACGGCTGCCCGTCACCTTGCCATCGGCCCGGTCGATGGCGATGGTGATCTGCGATTCTTCGCCATACTGCCGCTGCAGTGCCGTGACGAGAGCCGCCTCGATCGCCTGGAAGACGATCTCCTTGTCGATGTTCTTGTCGCGATGAATCGCGTCGACGATGCGGAGGATTTCTTCTGGCTTCATGGGGTTCTCGGAAGTCGCTTCGCGGGCTTGTCGGCGTGCAGTCGAAATCCATGGCATGCCGGCGAACCGACGCCATAGACCTCCTGGGCGCCGCAACCTTCCGCGGGGAAGGCTTGGAAGCGTATCCGTGAACCAGCAGCCAATCGAACTCGACGCAACCCGTGAAAGGTATTGCACCTGCGACCGACTGTCAAGCAGCCCGGCGGACCGTCAGGCCACGGAACCCCAGCCACGGATCACGACCGATCCCGCCTGCCCCTGGGGCGTCACGGCCGATGAAATGAACGACTCTCCGGCCGGGTCTCCGCCCCGCGCCGGACGAATCGGGCACTCCGGATCGGCCGACTCGTGGTTGAGCAGCGGAAACAGCGTGCCATGGCGAAGCGCGAGCACGCTCGCGATGCATTCGACCACGCCACTGCCCGCCCCGAGATTTCCGAAATGGCTTTTGGCAGCCACGAGTGGCACCGATCCAGCGGCAGTGCCCAGCGCGTCGCCCATGGCGGCCGCCTCTTCACGATCGCCCGTGACGGTGCTCAGCCCATGCGCGTGGACGTGGCCGATCTTGCTCGCCGCCGCCCCGGCCATGTCGAGCGCCCGACGCATCGCCAGGCCCACGGCGCGGCGGCGGATGCCGATGCCCGCCGCATCGCTCGCATGGCGGGCGGCATGGCCGACGACCTCGGCGTAGATCCGGGCGCCTCGACTTTGGGCGTGTTCAAGTTCCTCGAGCACGAGCACAGCAGCTCCCTCGCCGAGCACCATTCCCTTGCGATCACGGTCGAACGGCCGGCTCCAGCGGGTCGGATCGCCGTCGCCGAGCGCCACCTGCTCGCTCTGGAGGGCGTGCACGGTCTTCATCGGATGCACACGGGTGCCGGTGGCCCCGGCGAGCATCGCATCGGCGGCCCCGCGCTGGATCGTCATCGTGGCCTCCCCGATCGCCAGATGGCCGCTGGCCTCGCGAAGCGTCACCGAATTGCTCGGGCCGCGCAGATCGTTGTAGATCGCGATGTGGCTGGCCGGCATGTTGGGGAGATACTTGAGCAGCCAGAGCGGATTCAACAGCGGCATCCCGTCGGCCGCCCAGCGGTCAAACGCGAACGAGCCATCCGCGGCTCGGCAGGCGGCAACACCCGCCGTGAAATCCTCCGGCAACGTCAGCATGTAGTCCGAGCCAAACACGCATCCGAAGCGTTCCGGCCGATGCTGTTCGGGTGTGATGCCGCAGTCGTGCAGGGCCCTCTGGGCGGCCGCCACGGCCATCTGGCTTTCGCGGCACATCACTTTGAGGCCCTTGCGGATCGCCTTTTTTCGTTCGCCGTCGAGCGGCCCGAAGTTGTCGATCTCGCCAGTGAAATCGCGGGCTTCGGCGGCATGCCGCAGCGGCAGGCCGTCGGCCGGAAAAAGCTCCAGGGGCCCCACGGCGCTGCGGCCCGCAGCCAGACCTTCCCAGAGCCCGTCGAGCGTCAGGCCGAGGGGGCAGACCACGCCCATGCCCGTGATGACAACTCGTCGCTCCGGCGTGACACCCATGATCGCTGTTCCTGACGGGACTGTGAAAACCGCCGCCATTATGGCGTGGCACCGAGCCGCGGCTCCACCAGCACGACCACGTCGGTCCGTTTTGCATCGGTGAGCAGGGAGCCCGAGCCGGCGGCATTCTGCCCGGGAACAGGCCACGGCACCAACCCCAACCCCACCACGAGCACCTGATTGGCGGGCCAGCGAAATCGCTCCCCGACCCGCACTGCCGACATCTGCGGCACTTCGACCTGCACCCGCTGCCGGTCGGGCGTGGGCGCCGTCACCGCCACCGGAGCCATCCGCTCGATCTGGTCGATACGGCAGCGCAGCACCGCCTCGATCACGGTGCCGTCGCGCGACAGGAGCGGCTGCACGTCGATCGTCATTCCCTCGTCGCAACTCGCCGCGAGCGTCTGCCACCCGGGCGGCGCGTCGGGCCGGGGCACCACACTCTGCACATAGGGCCGCTTCCTGCCTCCGGCAAGCACGGCCGGCAGCCCGTTCCCGGCGAGCACCGGCCCCGTCGGCAACTCCTGGCAATCGCCGCGGCCGCGGAGCATCCCCACGAGCACCGCCGCCTCCTCCCGGGCCATGATCCACGCCTGCACCCCGGGCGTCGCCGCCGCGATCGGCTCGAGCAGGGCCCGCGCGTCGTTGCGCCACGACGGACTGCCGACCCCCAGCACGCGGATCGAAAATCGGTGGGGTGCCGCCACGTCTCCCGTGAACCGCGCCGCGATCTCACCCACGCGGGTCTGCATCTCGGGAGTGTGATAGCACTTGAGCTGCGACTCATCGGCCGAGAGCGACGCCACCACGTCGCCATGCCAGCTCGCATAGCCCGTGTCCTGAAGCACCCAGTCGACGACGTGCCTCTGGCTGCCGGGGCCGTTTTGCTTCACGAACGGCGCGATGTCATAGGTGCGATACACCTGCCCGGCATCGGCCGGCAGCTGCGCCCACGCGACACCTCGGGACAAGCCCAGGGCGACGAACACAAGCAGCAATCGCCAGGCACGAGGCATGAAAGTCCTCCCGGACAGCCCGAATGTACGCCGTTGAATGGGAAGGCGAACAGGCTGAAATACGCCGCGTGGAGAATCGCCGGCTCGGGGCAGCCCATATCCCATCGCCGGACGTTCGCCTCCGCGCTGGCTGTCGCGCCGTCGCCGCCGTCCCGGCGTCGTCTCCGGCTTACGGTCGCC
>JBMLMS010000167.1:0-3667 GCA_049243925.1 Pirellulales bacterium | reverse complement strand
CAGGATGGCCGCAGTGAGCGTCCGGCGAGACGGTACGGGGTAACCCCGAGCCGGCGCCGGACCACAAATGCAGCGCGTAATCAGATCTGGTAGTCCGCTTCCGGCGTCGGAGCTTCGCCGCGCATGCGGAGCTTCGGCCGCTCGAGGACGACCGTGGTGTGCGGGTCGATCGAGCGGGTGAGCCAGACGTTGGAGCCGATCACGGAGTCGTGGCCGATGCGGGTCGAGCCGCCGAGCACGGTGGCGTTGGCGTAGATCACCACGCGGTCTTCGATCGTGGGATGCCGCTTCGTGCCGCGGACGAGGTTGCCGTCTCCGTCGGTCTGAAAGGAGACCGCGCCGAGGGTGACGCCCTGGTAGAGCTTCACGCGACTGCCGATCTCGCAGGTCTCGCCGATGACGACGCCCGTGCCATGGTCGATGAAGAAGTGGTCGCCGATCGTGGCGCCGGGGTGGATGTCGATGCCGGTTCGGGCGTGGGCCCATTCGGCCATCATCCGGGGGATGAGTGGCACCTCTAGCGCGTGCAGGAGGTGGGCCAGGCGGTGGATCGTCACGGCCTCCAGGCCGGGGTAGCAGAAGATCACCTCGTCGAGCGTCCGCACGGCCGGGTCGCCGTCGTAGGCAGCCTGGACATCGGTGGCGAGCACCCGGCGGAGGTCGGGGATGCGTTCGAGGAATTCGACGGCCTTGGCCTGTCCGAGGGCTTCAAAGTCGGCCTCCTCGGTGCAGTGCTGCACGGCATCGGGCAGGGCAGGGGGCTCGACACCGTGCTCGGCCGCCGCATGCTGGGCGGCGACACTGTGCCGCAGCGCTCGGCCGATCTGCGTCGTGAGCTTGTCATGCAGCCCGTCGACGAGATCACCCACATGGTAGGTGACGTTGCCCAGGTGGAGATTCTCCCGGCGCCGATAGCCGGGATAGAGAATTTCCTTGAGATCCTCGCAGGCCGCGATGATCGACTCGTAGTTCGGAAGCGGGCAGTGACCGAGATAGTGGATCGTGGGGACCGCCTGGTAGGTCTCCACGATCCGCCGAGTGAGCTCGGGCAACTGCTCCTTGAGACGGACGTCTGTGGCCATGAGATTGGATCGTAGGATCGGGCTCCGCCGCCAGCAACACAGGGCGGCGTCCGCCCTGTCGATGCCCCCGGAACGCCATCCGTACGGTCGGCCTCGGACGTGGGAAAAATTGAGGGATCCTCCCGGTTTTTCCGCTCCGCGGCCCAGCCCTGGAGGTCTCGGCAGACCGGGCGGAGTCTGCCGGATCCGGGACGGCCGGGTTCAGGCTGGGCCTTCGCCGCAGGCTGCGGCGGCGGCTGTGAGCGAAAGCCCCCCATCGTAGAGCGCCCGGCCGACGATGCAGCCCGCGGCACCGATCCCCGCCACGCGCGTGAGGTCGTCTGCCTTCGCGATGCCCCCGGAAGCGACGACCGGCAGCTTCACGCCGCGGATCATCTCGTCGAGCGCGGCCAGATTGGGGCCGCCCAGCGTGCCATCGGTGGCGATGTCGGTGTAGACAAGGGCCGCCAACGGAAGGTGCTCCGACCGTCGGGCCACGTCGAGCGCCGTGAGCCGGCTCGTCTCCACCCAGCCCCGCACAGCGACGTTGCCATCACGGGCATCGAGCCCCAGCACGATCCTGCCGGGCAAGGCGGTCGCCATCGCCTGGAGCAGCGCCGGCTGCTCGATCGCGATGCTGCCGACCACGATGCGGGCGACCCCCGCCGCGGCATAGCGTCGCGCGGTGTCGAGTGAACGAATGCCGCCGCCCACCTGGCAGGGCACACCGACGGCTTTCGCGATCTGCTCGATCAGATCGATCTGCACGGGCTCCCCGGCCTTGGCGCCGTCGAGGTCGACGATGTGCAGCCGCCGCGCTCCCGCGGCGACGAACTGCCGCGCCATCGCGAGAGGATCGTCGCCGAAGACCGTCTCCCGGGCATAGTCACCCTGGAGCAGCCGCACGCATTTGCCGCCCCGCAGATCGATCGCCGGCCACAGTTCCATCGTCTACAGTCTCCGCAGGGCATCAGGCCAGGTAGGAAGCAAGCAGCCTGAGGCCAGCCGCCTGGCTCTTCTCAGGATGAAATTGGGTGGCGAACAGCCGGCCGCGTCGCACCGCTGAGCAGAAGGGGCCGCCATAGTCGGTCGTCGCGGCGATGATGCTGGTGTCTTGCGGGCGGGCATGGTAGGCATGCACGAAGTAGAAGAAGTCTTCCGCCCCGCCACGGTTCGAACGATCGGCAGTCCCGTTCCAGGCAACCGTGTTCCAGCCCATATGCGGCACCTTCATGCCGACTGGGAGATTGAACCGGACGACGTCTCCCGCCAACACGCCCAGGCCGGCATGGCTCCCGCCTTCGAGGCCTGTCTCGAAGAGCAGCTGCAGCCCCATGCAGATGCCGAAGAAGGGCCGATCGGCCCGCAGGTGGGCCAGGATGGGCTCGACGAGCCCCCGGGCATGCAATTCTCGCATCGCGTCGCCGAACGCACCCACGCCGGGGAGAATCACCCGGTCGGCGTCCGCCACGCGGTTTGGGTCGTCCGTGATGATCGCGGCCACACCCAGCCGCTCGCAGGCTTTTTGCACGCTGCGAAGATTGCCGCTGCCGTAATCGACGATGGTCACCATGCCGCGAGTGTAACGGCCACGGCGTCAGCCGCCACCTGCCGTCGCAGCGGCCGGATGCGCGGCCGCCGAGCTGTCGGCCCCGGATCGCTCCGGATAAATGACCAGCTCGATCCGCCGGTTGCGGGCCCGGCCTGCCGCCGTCGCGTTCGACACCACCGGGTGGTTCGGGCCGTGGGCGACGAGGAACAGCTGGCCCTGCTTCAGCGACGTGCGACTGGTGAGAAAGTCGAACACTGCCGACGCGCGGGCGACGCTCAACTGGTGCTGCGATCCCCATGATGCATTCTTGAGCGGCTCGGTATCGGTGTGCCCCTCGATGCCGAGGAAGTGACCGGGATAGACCCGCTCGACCTCGTCTGAAATCTGGGTCAGGAGTGCCGTGCCGGCGGGCATCAGGTTGGCACCGCCAGACTCGAACAGCGTATCGGCCGGGATCTCGATCCGCACGACACCGCCATCCGTGCGCTTCTCGACACCTGTCAGCGCGAGCGTCGTCATCGCCGACTGCATCGCAGTCGGCGTCATCGTGCCGGGCGGAGCCACGGGGGTGGCCGGTGGCGCTTGCGGCCCCACGGCACGGACCTGAGCCAACTGGGTGGATGTGCTTGCGAGCTGATCGCGCAGCGCCGTGATTTCGTCTTGCATCACCTGTGCCTCCTGGCGGCTCCGGGCCAGGCCGGCCTCGAGCTGCCGGGGATCGGCATCGACGAACGACGGAGCAGCAGGGAGCGACGTCGTCGGAGCGAAGGCAGCCACGCCCGGGGGCTGCGTGACGCTTGGCTGCACGGTCGCCGGGGACTGCCGGAAGGGATTCTGCGTGCAGCCAGTGATGCACGAAGCGACCGCCACGAACACGGTCAGGCCGGTGGTCAGACTCCGTCCATTCACCATGCATCCAGCTCCGAGCCACTCGGGAAGGGCGGGATCCTAGGGCGTCGGGGCTGTCCGGACAAGGCCTTCACGCGGCCCGAAACGTCAGGCCGATCGGCGGAAAAACTGCCAGATCGACAGGGTTACGGCGGTCAGGACGACG
>JBMLMS010000166.1:0-2496 GCA_049243925.1 Pirellulales bacterium | reverse complement strand
GCGAAGATCCCGATCGTGGCCAGGGAGTAGGTGGCGAGATAGAAGAGCGTGGCCGTCGCGCCGCCCAAGCCCGCGAGCCAGGTGGCATCGGCCGTGACGGCATCTCGGCCACCGGTCGCGCCCACCGACGCGGCGGCCGCCGCCACGGCGATGCCCGTGAGCAGGTAGCCCGCGTGGGCGATCGACGAGCAGGCCAGCAGGCGGCGCAGGTTCGTCTGCACGAGCGCCATCACGTTGCCGACGGTCATCGTGACCGCCGCGAGCACGGCGGCGAGCTGCCAGAAAAGTTCGGTGTAGGCAGCGGCGGCGGGGGCTGCCGTGCCGTCGCCGAGTGGGCCGGGGATCGCGAGGCCCACGAGCCGCAGGAGCACGACGACGCCCGCCACCTTCGGCAAGGTCGAGAGCACCGCGGCGTTGCCGGGGCTCGTGCCTTCGTACACATCAGGCGCGTAAAAATGCATCGGCACCGCAGCGAGGCGGAAGGCTGCTCCGGCCATCGCCATGCCGATGGCCACCGGCAGGAGAGCCATGGCCACGCCGTTGCCACCAGCCCGCAGCCCGGCCGCGATCGCGTCGAACCGCGTCGATCCGCCGATCCCGTAGAGGCACACGAGCCCGTACAGAAAGAGCGCCGAGGCCACGAGCGAGAGGAAGAAATACTTGAGGCTCGCCTCCTGCCCGTGGGCGTCGGTCCGCTTGAGTGCCAGGAGCACGTATGTGGGAATCGACACGAGTTCGAGGCCTGCGAAGAGCAAGACGAGGTCGTCGCTCACGCCCACGAGCGAGAGCCCGGCGAGCAAGAGAAGAAACGTGCCCGCCTCCTCGCAGGTGCCGCCGCGCCACACCGCCGCTCCGCGGCTGACGGCGGCCGGAAAGATATCGCCCGCCTGCACGAGCGCGAGGATCAGGCCCAGGCCGAGCACGACGAACCGCACGTACGATGAAAAGGGATCGATGGCCACGGAGCCCGACACGATCGATCCGCGGCCGGCGGCATCCGCCGCGAGCAGGCCGCTGGCAGGCTGTGCACCGGCCACGAAGAGCGCCGCGGCGATCGCTGCCACCGCCACGAGCCAGCCGCGCCGCACGCCGGCGAACGCGCCGCTCAGGAAGGCCACGATCGCCCCGGCCACGAGCACGATCTCGGGCCGCACGAGCAGGAAGGTTTCGAGGGCGGTGGGCATGGATGCTAGCGCGAGGGTGAAGGATGCGGCAGAGAGACGAGGTCGGCGGCAGCGGCAGCCGGAACGTTGGCTTCTTCCATCCGGGCTGCGAAGGCCTGGGCGCTCGGCTGCATGATGCCGCGCACGGCTCCGGCCGTGGGCCCGAGGAACGTGGCCGGCACGAGGCCGATCCAAAACACGAACACGGCCAGCGGGAGAAGTGCCGCGAGCTCATGCCAGGCGAGATCGTCGGTCGCGGCCGCGTGGGCCGCGTGACCATGCGCCCCGTGGTCGTGTGAGCCATGATCATGGCCACCGGAACCGTGGGCCGCGCCGCCCTTCGGCGGCTCGCGCGACGCTCCGAAGAGCACCCGCTCGACGGCCCAGAGCATGTACCACGCGCCGAGCACGACGCCGGCCACGCCGAGGCAGGCCATCACGAGATAGGCCGTCCGCCAGGCGGCCGACACGCCGCCCCAGGCCCGCTGGAACGATCCGGCGAGGATCATGAACTCGCCGACGAACCCGTTGAGCCCCGGCAGACCGATGCTCGAGAACGTGAACAGCATGAACAGGGCCGCGAGCCACGGCGCCTTCGAGGCGACGCCACCCAGGCTCGCGATGTTCCGCGTGTGGTAGCGCTCGTAGATCATGCCCACGAGGGCGAAGAGGCCCGCTGACGAGAGGCCGTGGTTCACGAGTTGCAACGTGGCGCCCTCGACGGCGACCGGCTCAAGTGCAAAGAGTCCCATCACGCAGTAGCCCATGTGGCTCACCGAGGAATAAGCGATCAGCCGCTTGAGGTCGGTCTGCACGAGGGCCACGAGCGCGCCATACACGATGCCCGCCACGCCGAGCCCGAAGATCCAGGGGGCCGCCAGGGCCGTGGCGTCGGGGAGCATCGGCAGCGAGAACCGCAGAAATCCGTAGATGCCGAGCTTGAGGAGGATGCCGGCGAGATCGACGCTGCCGCCCGTCGGGGCTTCGACGTGGGCCAAGGGGAGCCAGGTGTGGAAGGGCACGATCGGCACCTTGATCGCGAAGCCGGCAAAGAGCGCGAGGAACACGATCATCTGCAGCCAGCCCCCTTCGGCGTTCATCGGCAAGGGATGCGCGGCGAGGCCGGCCGTGAGGGAGTCGATATCGAACGTGACGGTGCCGGTGTGCGAGGCGTTCCAGAGCACGATCGTGAGCAGGCCGAGGAAGGCGAGCACGCTGCCGGCGAGCGTGTAGAGAAAGAACTTGATCGCGGCCTTACGACGTTCGTCGTGGCCCCAGATGCCGATCAGGAAGAAGAGCGGCACGAGCGTGAACTCGAAGCACACGTAGAACA
>JBMLMS010000165.1:0-3404 GCA_049243925.1 Pirellulales bacterium | reverse complement strand
CCCCAGGTGGCCAGCCGCGGGAGCGTGATGCGGATGACATCGGCATGCACCTCGGGCTCCAGATCGATGGCCGGCTCGCCCGGCTGATAGTAGGTGACCCGGCCGAGCGGCCCCCAGCGGTCGGGGTGCCGCAGCGTTACGTTCGTGTTTCGATACACGTCTGTCTGCCTTCCGTCCGGCGACGCATTCCAATTCACGACGTGGATGATCGGGCCAGTCGCCGACGCCCGCGGGAACAGGAACACCCGCTCCGGCCCCTCCCAGCCGAGGATGTGCAACTGCCGCGCGGCGAAGAGGCCGCCGAGATCGGCGTCGGCCTGCACCAGCCGCGGCCGCCGGGCGGCCAGCACGCGGTCGAGCACGGCCCGGTCTTCGGCGGCGAACGACTCCGGCGGGCTCACGAGCACGAGCGTGCGCACGGCTTGCAGATCGGCCTCGCGGAGCGGGATGCGGGCCTGCTTCGTGGCGGCGGCGATCAGGTGAAACGGCACCTGGAGCGTGGCCAGCCGCTCGCACACCTCCTCGAGCCGGGCCTTCGTCGCCACATCGGCATTCACGAGCACACCCACCTCGGCCATGCTCGAAGCGGCGTCGAACAACTCCGGATGCTCGTGGATCAGGTCGTAGGCGGCGCCATAGTCTTCCCGGGTGCCGAAATAGCGGGGCAGGCTGCCGATCGCATCGGAGCCCATGTAGATGTCCCAGGGCACGAGCTGCAGCTGCCCGGTCGCATACGCCAGGGCCAGCGTCCGCAGACCGTCGGCCGTGCCCAGTGGCAAGGGCGTGGAGACGAACTGCATGCCGAGGGCCTCCGCCGACTTGTTGCCGGCGAGGCTGGCCGCGAACGTCCGGTCGTAGACCTCGCCGTGGTAGAAGTCCACGGTGTCGGCATGGTAGAGACGCTCGTCGGCCGCCGCGATCGGCAGGCCCTCGTTGACGGAGATGGCGATGCGTTTGGAGGGCGACGCTTCATCCAAGACATCGCGGAAGTCGCGATAAAACTTCCGGGTGCTCTCGACCTGGAAGGCGATGAAATCGGGGGTGAGCGGCAGGCTCGAGAACTTGCGCCGGTAGGTCGCTGCATCGGGAATGCCGTGGGCCTTCAGGTGCTCGCGGTAGTCGAAGCCGTCGAGCGATTCGATGCCGAGGGCGGCGAGTTCCGCGGGCGTGTGCACGCGGCGCAGATAGTCGCGAAACCCGGCCCGGCATACGTCGCAAAAGCAGACGGCCGCGTGCCGCACCCACGAGGCGTTGATGGCTGAGTCGTCGACGTGAAGCATGTCGACGCCGATCTCCACCTGCTTCTTCGCGGCAGTGAAAAACAACTCGCGGAACGCCGGCTGATTGCAGCAACCGGTGTAATGCGGCGGCTTGAACGTGACCATCCATGAAGGCATGTTCTTGTCGCCGTCGAACGTCTCGTGGCGGCCGCTCGTGTCGCCGGCGTTGGACGGGCCGGGCGTGGCCTTCTCGGTCCCCTGCAGGCCGTTGAGGGTGCCTTGGTAGCGCAGGCCGGCGGCGTGCGCCGCCTGCACGAACTCGCTCTTGATGCCATACACCCAGAGCAGGTCGGTGGCGTGAAACGACTGCATCGTGGGGAGCGCGTCCGGCCGCTCCCACCGAGTGGAAAACGGGATCGCGGACCGCTTGAGGACGAGCGGCCGCGTGGGCTCGGGCCGCGGCGGCGGGAGGCGGGCCACGGTCGCCGCCGCAGCCGCGATGTCGCCCGCATGGATGGCGGCGATGTCGGCGGCAGGCAGGGCCGTGCCGTAGATGCGAAACCGCCCGATCCAGCCCTTGAATGGGCGGATGCCGCCGGCGATGTTGCCGATCGTCACGGTGCCCCAGGCGGGTGGCAGAGGGCCGGCGACGGGCTGCTCGCCGAGCAGCGGCGTGACGGGCCGGTCGAGCCCTCCCAGATAGCCGCACACCGTGCCGCTGCCGACCGTGACGGCGGTGAATCGCCACTCGGCGGCAGCAGGAAATGCCAGACGGTCGCGAAAGGTGCGCGGGGCCACGAAGGAAAACGGGGTCATGCTCCCGGAGAGGGCGAGGCTCACCGAAAACCCTCGTGGCACCGGCACAAGATCCCAGCCGCCCCCGGCCCAGGCCAGCCGCGGGCTTGGCCCTTCGACGACCGGCGCCTGCCGCGACCAGATGAGAATGGAGAATGCATCGAGGCCGGCGAGTTTGTCGCTCTTGAAGACCACGCTGCTCCCGGCCGGGGAGGTATCGACGCCGGCAGCGCCGCCGTGCCGCGACGCGGCCGTGAGGTCGAGGCACCCGCCGAGCCGCCAATCCTCGAAGGCCGCCGCCTCGGCGGGCACATGCGTCGTGATCATCGCCTCGCCGCCAAGCGAGCCGGCGTTGCCGAGGCTGCCGGCAAAGGGCAGATCGACGAGCGGCTGGGCGACGTCGGCGGCCAGCGCCGCCGCAGGCGTGAGCGAAAACGGAAGCAGGATCACGACGGGCAGCAGGCCGATGCGGACGCGTGTCATCGAGATGGATTTCCAGGAGGGACGGGGCTTCACGCCTGGAATCATGCCGCAGCGGCTCATTGCCTGCATTCAGGCAGGGCCCGCCGGTCATTCAGGTTTTGCGGTGGCCGGCGGCACAGGCGGCATGGTTTGTCCTCGTGACGATCGCGTCACCCCACGTCCTGCATCGGCCGCACTCGCGGCGGCGGCAATGGGCGACCGGTCGCTTCGAACTGCGACACGACATCTTCGACGACCTGCTCCAGATCGGCATAAAGCCGGACAGGATCGTCGCCATGGATTCCGGAAATGAGATCGGGGCATTTGCCGACATACACACCGTCTTCGGCACTCCACTCGACCCACTTGTGGTAGGCGTCAGTCTTCTTCATCGATCATCTCCAGCGCCTTGCGAACCTGCTTTTCCTGGTAGGGCTTTGCATCGTCCCCAGACCGGCCGCTGATGGTCACTGCTCCCGGATACCGCTCATGAATGAACTTCCGATGAGATCCCTTGCCGGCCCCTGAAATTTCCGAGAAGCCGTGGGCGATCAGATCGGCAACGATTTCCCTCACCTTTCGCGGCATTTAATTGGTGACTCTCACGGACGACTTCAGTGTATCCAAATTACACGCAAAACATCTGCCGGCCGCCGTTGTCGCTGGTGAAGAGCACGAACGTGTCGTCGGCGACGATGGTCACGACGTTGGGCCGTGGGCGGTTGTCCGCCGTGCTCTGCCCCGCCACGGGTACGCAACCGAGCGCGGCGAGAACCGCGGCATGAAGCGTGATCAATCGCATCAACAGCGTGCTTTTCGGGGGTGCCGCCACCTTGCGAATGGTGCCGCCGTCAGGCGAGGATCGGCTCGAGCACGTGGCCGTGGACGTCGGTCAGCCGGCGCTGGATGCCGTTGTTGTAGACCGAG
>JBMLMS010000164.1:0-1924 GCA_049243925.1 Pirellulales bacterium | reverse complement strand
ATGCCTCCGAGCATGCACCATGAAAATCCGTCTGTCAATGCGGGGTTTTCATGGCGTTGAGTCAGCCCCGCCCGCGCTGCCTTGCCGTATTCGGCCCGAAACGCCCGCAGTCCGGCGGCGTCGGATAGTCGCGGCCGAGTTCCGTCTGGTTGAGCATCTGGCCGAGTCTGTGGCAGGCAGCCCGCATCAGCCGGCGAAAGTCGGGAAGTGCGGTGATCGACGAGAGGTCCTGCAGATCGCGCTCGAGGTAGGTGCGGATGTATCCGTCGAACCAGATGGCACGTTCCCGGTCGGTGCGGAGATGCAGGGCCGGCGTCGGAAAGCCGCCCCGCCGGGCCATCCGCAGAGCGACGCAGCCGCGAGCCGCGGCAGTGTTGTTTCTTTCATTCCGTGAATGATTGTCACAAGCAGAGGCGCCGCAGCGATCTCCATGCCGCACAGGCGATCGCCACCGCCCCCATCATCCACGTCGAGGGCTCAGGCACGACGGCCAGGGCGTAAAGATCCTGCCTGATCCCGCCGCCGTTGTCGGAGACGAGCAACAGGCTCGTCCAGCCGTCGGCGAGCGTTGGGCCGAACGTCATGCCCTCGAAGTTCGACGTGCCGAAGGTGTCCTCCCAGAGAAGCGTCTTGGCCAGCGGCGTGAAGCCGCCGCCCGTGAGCGACGCCAGCGCCGACACGTCGCTCGCCGCGGTCACGTCTACGCCGTAGAGCCGCGAGCGGAAGTCGGGAATGAAGGAGCCGCCAAACTCCCGTTCGAGCACGAGCAGCGTCGAGGCTGTCCACGGCAAGACATCGACCACGCCGCTCCGCTCCGCGGTCGTGAACGGCGAGAGCGCCGAGATCGGGTCGGTGCGATAGGCCCACTGCCCGGCGGCCGCGAGGTCCGCGTCGAACCGCTGGACCCGCACCCAGCTGCCCTGCGAGGTCGTGGAGAGCGACCCGTCGGGCACGAGGGCCTCCTCGTTGGCCGTCCACAGGCCGCCCGGCCCAAATGCGAGCGACTCGAGCCCCATGTTGCTCTGCACGTTGGCCGAAGCGTAGATCGCCGGCACCGTCACGCCGCCGATCGTCGCCCCGCTCGCGGCGCCAAACTGGGTGATCGAGGAGGCGACCTCGTCGGAGACGAACACGCTGCCCGTCGTGGATCGGTAGGCGATTCCCTCCGAGTCGCTGCCGAGCGCTGCGGCGATGCTGCCGGTAACGGTGGCCGACGTGATCCGTCCGGTGGACGAGTCGAGGGCCACCGACATCGTCCAGATCGCCTGCGCGCCGTTGTCGCCCACGGCGAGGTAGTCCGTGCCGCCCGTCCAGGCGATCCCGCTGAGTTCCGCGGCGGCCGTACTGCCGGACGAAAGCGACACGACCCCTTGCCCCGAATCGCGGACCGTCGGCAGCTGGGCCGAGGCCGCCCGGCAGCAGACCACGAGCAGGGCCGCCACGGCGACGACGCGTCGAGCACCGAGCATGCTGAGACCACCCATGTGAAGCGACACCCCGAGAGCCGCAATCATACCAGGCACGCCTGCGGCAAACAGTTCGGCCAACGGACTGACCTGCCCCGCTTCAACGAGGCCAACTCCTCCCAGAACCAGTAGCCGAGCACCATGCCGGCCGGTTCGGCGGCCCAGCGTGCCACCCGCTGGTCGTCGGTCTGGAACCGCGCTTCCTGGCAGCCCTTCGTACCGCGGACGTCGACGGGCGTTGGCCCGAGCACCTCCGTGATCTTGATAAACCCCTTGTTCGGATAGCGGGCGACGGTCATCGGAATGTCGTCGTGGAAGAACTCGAGCCCCGGCCCGCCACTCAGCGCAAACCCGCCGCTGATCACACCGTAATCGGTAATCCCGAGGGCCTTGAGATCAGCCTGTGACGCCCTCCCCAAATCCTGAGCCAGGTCTTGTGAGAGAATCCTCTTGCCCCG
>JBMLMS010000163.1:0-6390 GCA_049243925.1 Pirellulales bacterium | reverse complement strand
AGTCCTGTACTCTCAACACGACCGGATTCGAGCATGCCTACCGCCGGCTCCGAATCCGGATGGTTATCGTCTGCCCTGCGGTTCCGGCGAGACGGTACGGGGTAACCCCGAGCCGGCTTGGGCGAGTTCGGGCATGACAGGCTGAAGCCTGTCCTACAGTAGCAAGCGGGACGCTTGCCCCACGCGACGCGGTCCCTGCGTTCCCCATGACCCCACGCCCGGCCCGGCCGCTGGACTCGGGGCGTAAGATGGATCGGTTGCGACGGTCGCGCGGTTTCGACCCCCGTTTTTCCCGGGAAAAATCCCAAAAATAACTGAACAAACCGCTTGAAGCCTGCGTTCAGGGGATTAGTCTCGAAGGGTCATTTTCAGGAGTTCAATCATGGCCGCTCTCAGTTGCTTCTCGACCCGCTCGCGACGTGTCCGCGCCCTCGTGTGCGGCGCGATGATCTTCCCGCTCGTGACTCCGGCTTCTGCGCTGGCGCAGTGCTGCGGTGAGGCAGTGCCCGCGCCGGTGGCCACGCAGACCTACCGGCTCGACTTTCAGACCGTCTACGACGAGCAGCAGGTGACCGCCTACCGCCTGTCGTACGAAACTGTCTACGACACGAAGACCTACACCGTGCAGAAGCCGGTGTGGGAGACGCAGACCTCGGAGCGGCGCTACACGGTGCAGCGGCCGGTGTGGGAGACGCAGACCCGCGAGGAACGGTTCACCGTCATGAAGCCGGTCTATGAGACGCAGGTCGTCGATCGTAGTTACGACGTGACCCGCGACGTCGTCGAGACGAGCACTCGCGAGGAGCGGTTCACCGTCATGAAGCCGGTGTATGAGACGGCCGTGCAGCAGCAGGTGAGCGTCGTCCGTCGTCCGGTTTACGAGACGAGCGAACGCGAAGAGGCATACACCGTCGCCGAGCCGGTCACCACCGTCCGCACGGCCTACTCGGTCGGCACGCAGGCGGTCGACACCGTGACGCCGATGGTGGCTCCCGGCACGACCCAGCTCGGCTGGGTGCCGGGCGGCTGGGCCGTCAATCCATACACCGGCCTGATGTCGTGGCAGCGTGGCGGCTACGGCTGGACCGTCACGCCGGGTGTCGTGATGAATCAGGTCAACCGCTCGTACCAGCCCACCTACACGCCTGTGCAAGTGCCCGAGACGACGATGGTCAACCGCGTGATGACGCGAAAGGTGCCGGTGCAGACGGTGCGGTATGTCGACGAGCAGGTCGTCCAGCAGGTGCCCGTGCAGACGATGAAAATGGTGGCCGAGGAGCAGGTCCGGCAAGTGCCCGTGCAGACCGTTCGCAAGGTCGTGGAACGGGTCGACAACAAAGTGCCGGTGCAGGTCATGAAGATGGTGGCCGAAGAGCAGGTGCGCCAGGTTCCCGTCCAGGTGTGCAAGTTCGTCACCGAGGAGCGCGTCGAGCCGGTGAGCACGCAGGTGTGCAAGTTCGTCACCGAAGAGCGCACGATGCAGGTCCCCCGGGTGGTCGAGAAGAAGACTCCCTACACCTACACGGTGCGGTCACCCCGCACGGTGGCAATGCGGGTGCCACTCGATCCGTGTGGTAACCCGATTCCCACCGCAGTCGCCCCGGCGGCTGCCCCTGCCGCTGCCGCTCGCCCCATGGCCGCCCCGACGGCTGCTCCGGCTCTCCAGACGCCGCCGAGTGGTCCCGTCAAGACTTTCAGTGACAAGCCGGCCGATGTGCCGGCGAAGCCCGCCGAGGGCTGGCACGGCTCGACGCTCGACCATGTCGACCCGGCCGCGAAGCCCGGCACGGTTCGTGCGGACAAGCCGGTCGACGACACCGCGGCGCTCAAGCCGATCGAGACGATCCCCGCACCGGCGGCCAAACCGGATGCCGTGGCTCCGGCGCCGAAGGCGTCGGCTGCCCCGGAGCCGACGGTCGCGCCGGTCGGGCCCGCGGTCGAGCCCGCACCGCCGGCTGCCGACACCCGCGACGTGCCCGCGGCTGAAACCTCGAGCGGACTGCGGCGGATCGAGGTGACGTCTGGCGATCAGTCGACGTGAGGCAGACGGGCTCACCGGGCAAGTCGTAATCGGCGTCGATTTCACGTCGGCGCCATGCCGACGCAAGCCGATCACGCTGGCGATCGGTCGGAGCGAATCGCCCGCCGGCCGTCACTTCTACCGTCTCGACGAGATTCGAAGCCTCGATTCGCTGGCTGCATTCGAGGATTTTCTCCGCGTCGACAAGCCTTGGCTCGGCGGTTTCGACCTGCCGTTCGGTCAGCCACGCTCACTGATCGAACACGAGCAATGGCCCACCGACTGGCCGGCCTTCGTGAGGTTCTATTGTGGCCAGCCGCGGAACCTGCTGCGCGACACGTTTCGCCGCTGGTGTGACGCCCGCCCCGTGGGCGACAAGTTCGCCTGGCGGAAAACCGACAGGCCGGCCGGTTCGAGCCCGGCCATGCGCTGGGCCAATCCACCCGTGGCCTGGATGATGCATGCCGGCATCGGGCGAATGCTTGACGCCGGCCTGGTGTTCCCTGCCCACCGCCATCGGACCGGCCGGACGCGGGCACCGCGAGTCGCTCTCGAGGCCTATCCGGGATTCACCGCCCGCCAGGTCAGCAGGTATTCCTACAAGAGCGACACGACCGCCAAACAGACGCCCGAACGAACCGCCAACCGGCGCCTGATCCTCAAAGCACTCGTCGCCGGCACCGCCGGCCTCGGCGTCACGCTCTCTGCAAGCCCGGCCTGGCAGCGCCGGATAATCGCCAATGGCAACGGCGATCTGCTCGACGCCGTCATCTGTGCCCTCCAGGCGGCTCATGCCGCCACCCTGCCCCGCTACGGCCTGCCGCGCGGCCTCGACCCGCTCGAGGGCTGGATTGCGTCGGTGCCCGTGGGGTAGAGTCTGCGGCAACTCGGAGAGACCCATGCCCGGCAAGGTCACGGACGACCGCTCGACACCGCCCCGCCACGTGAACGACCGCGTCGTCCTCGAGGCCACCGTGCGGAAGCCCGTCCGCACGAAGCGGTCCGCCCCCCGCGATAGCTCGTCGGCATTCGATGGGCCGATCCGTCGCTTGTACACCGTCCGGATGATGGCCGATGTGCTGGGCGTGCCCATGGCTGCGGTGCGGCACTGGCAACGCGGCGGACTCCTGGAGCCGACACGGCGAGTCGGAGCGCTCGAGTGGTTCGACTTTCAGCAGCTCGTCGTCGGCCGCCAGCTCGCCCGGCTCCTGGCTGCCGGCTTCTCGCTTCGGGAGATCGACGCCAAGCTCGCAGGGCTCTCCTCCGCAGGCGCCGCTGCGGCCGCCCGGGCCGCAGAGCGGATCGTAGTCGATGGCCGCCGGCTGAGCATTCGCCGTGAAAACCGTCTCCTCGGGGCAGGCGGACAAATGCAGCTGGCGTTTTATGCCGAGCACCCGCGCGACGATGACGACACCGTGGCCATGCCGCTCACGCCCGCAACCACTGGAATGCCGATCCGCGACAACTCGATCGACATCGCCCTCGACGACGAACCTGGCTCCGCAGCCGAACTGCTCGACCTGGCCGCCGATCTGGAAGCCTCCGGCGAACACGCCGAGGCTGCCGAAGCGCTGCGGGCGGTGCTTCAGGCGGATCGGCCGACCGCGCAGGTCGTGTTCATGCTGGCGGAATTGCTCTACCGAACCGGCGATCTGACCGCCGCCCGTGAGCGGTATTACGCGGCGGTCGAACTCGACGCCGATCATCTCGAGGCCCGGGCGAGCCTCGGCTGCGTGCTAGCCGAACTGGGCGACCATGAGCTCGCACTCGCGGCCCTCGAAGGCGTGCTCCGGCAACAGCCCGACTTTGCCGACGCCCACTGGCACATGGCGGGCGTGCTCACCGACATCGGTCGGCACGACGACGCAGAGCGGCATCTGCGCACGTTCCTCGCCCTCGCCCCGGCGAGCCCGTGGGCCAAACTCGCCCGCGAGCAACTCGACGGCTAGCGAGGCATGCGTTAATACGCGCCCCAGGGGCCGCGCACGGGGTGCACGCCGAATTGCACGGTGTCGCTCGGCTGGTTCGGCGTCGGCAGCATCGCGCCGCCGGAGCCCGGCACGGCGCCCGGGCCAGGATACGGCCGGCGGAACTGGTGGTAGATCGGCATCACACGCGAACTCGGCACGCCCCAACCATATTCACTCGTGAACTCCGCCGTCGGTGGCACGACGAGGGCCATCGGGCGACCGATCGACGGGTCGTACCAGGTGCTGTGCCAGCTCTTGCCCTGGCTGCGAAGGAAGTAGCGCTTCTCGATCGTGTCGTGCTTGAGGAAGTGGTGGCCGTGCCCCAGGTGACCACAATGGCCGCAGAGGCCGTCGCGGCAGCAGTGCTGGCCACAGGCCTCGCATTCCGTGCACCCGTGATGCCCCCGATGCTGCCGGTGATGGCCCCCCGCCTGCAGGCTCGCTGCCGTGATCATGGCAGCGACCACCACACAGAGTGCGATTCCTGTGCCCCGCCGAATTCGAGCCCCCTCGAGCAACGTCATGCGATACTCCTCGCTCACCACCAGTAGGCCCGCACGTCGGTCCGCATCCCCATCGCCCCGGCGGGGCGGACATAGTGACGGCGGTGCTTGTAGAGAAATTCGTGCGGCATGAAGGGCGGATAGGTGTACCACGTGTGCCCCACCCGTGGCGGCACCGGACGCGGGGCCACGTAGAGCTGGGCACCGAAACCTGGGGCCTGGCCGGCGGGCACAGGCGGCACGTAAAAGTTGTAGAAGACGTCGGGCGTCGGAGCCTCGACACCACCGTTGATGGGGATGGCCTGTGCAGTGGTCGCCACCAGGGCCACGAAGCCCGCGGCAACGATCAATATGCTGGAGCGAATCATCGGCTCACCTCTCCTCCGGATCTCGCTGCCCTCGGCACCCGCGGAAATCTTCGGCACGCGCCGATTGCACGAATGACTCCCGCTCCAGGGCGTGTGCCGGCCCTGCCCAGGAGGCAAGGTCGGCGGCTGCAAACACGCCAGCCGGGCCCCGAACCCCGGCCCCCTACAACCGGCAGACTTTGCCCCTCTTGCCAGACAGGCCGCGGCCAGTCACAGTCTTGAATGATGGTCACGAAAACCCGCTCCAAACCGAAATCCCCCGCCAAGAAGCCTTCCAAACCGGCCGCAGCTGCCGCGCCTCCGGAGAGCACTCCGGCCCCCGAGCCGACTGCGAACGGCAAGCCGAAGGAGACGAAGCGGCGGGCCACTGCCCAGGCGCTCGCCGCCGGGCAGCGCGACATCTCCGTCAGCGAGTTCTTCGCCAAAAACCGCCACCTCCTCGGCTTCGATTCGCCGCGCAAGGCGCTGCTCACGAGTGTCAAGGAAGCCGTCGACAATTCTCTCGACGCCTGTGAAGAGGCCGGCATCCTCCCCGAGATCTGGGTGCACATCGAGCAGGTGGGCGAGGCGGGCACCCGCTACCGCATGGGCGTGCAGGACAACGGCCCCGGAATCGTCCGCAAACAGATCCCGCTCATCTTCGGCAAGTTGCTCTACGGCTCGAAGTTTCACCGGCTGCGGATGAGCCGTGGCCAGCAGGGCATCGGCATCTCGGCGGCGGGCATGTATGGCGTGCTCACCACGGGCAAGCCGGTGAAGATCATCTCCAAGACCGGCCCCAAGGATCGGGCCCACTACTACGAACTGCGGATCGACACGAAGACCAACCAGCCCGAAATCCTCAATGGCAAGGGCGAGGGCGTGGAGATCCCCGCCGGCAAGAGCGGCGACGAGCTCATGAAGAAGCACGCCATCGAATGGGTGGCGGTCAACGACAAGGGCGACGCGATCGAGCACGGCACCCGCGTGACGATCGAGATGGAGGCGAAGTTTCAGCGCGGCCGAGGGAGCGTCGAGGAATATCTCGAGCAGACGGCGATCGCCAACCCGCACGCCCGGATCCACTTCCTAGGGCCCGACGGCCAGGAGCGGATCATCGATCGGGCCAACGACGAATTGCCGCCCGAGCCCAAGGAGATCAAGCCGCACCCCTACGGCGTGGAACTCGGCCGGCTGGTGACGATGCTGCAGGAGCAGCCCAAGCTCACGCTCGCGCAGTTCCTCACGCAGTCGTTCTCGCGGGTGTCGCACGGCACAGCCAAGAAAATCTGTGACTCGGCGAAGCTCTCCTCGCGGGTGACCACCGGCAAGCTCGGCCGCGGCGAGGCCGATGCACTCTTCAATTCGATTCAAGACACAAAAATCCCGCCGCCGGCCACAGACTGCGTGGTGCCGATCGGCGAGCAGCGGCTGCTGGCCGGCTTGCGGCAGGTCGTGCCCGGCGAGTTTTTCACCGCGGCCACGCGGCCGCCATCGGTCTACCGGGGCAATCCGTTCGTGATCGAAGCCGCCCTCGCCTACGGCGGCGG
>JBMLMS010000162.1:0-1559 GCA_049243925.1 Pirellulales bacterium | reverse complement strand
CCCTCGAAGGCGATCGACGGCTGGTAGCCGAGCGTGCTGAAGTAGTCGACGCCGCACAGGCACATGATCAGCGGCCACGCGTAGTGGCGGTGATCATGGGACGAATGGGTCACGTGCGGCTCCTGATGACGACTGCCGGCAATCGCACGCTGCGACTATTGCCAGGCCGGCAGTTCGATCCGGCGCTCGCGGGCCCGCTGCCGGAGCGCGTCATCATAGCGTTCGAGCAGTTGCCGCTGGGCGGCCTTCTCCGCCGCCGTCGCGGCGCCGCCTGCCTGGGAAGCCGGGGGCGTCGTTTTCGGCTTGCGGGGCCGGCGGCCGTCCTTGCTCCATGCCCGGGGATTCACCGCGAACCGCAGTTCCTTGTACATCAGCGTGCGGTCGATGCTGCGGTCGAGGATCGACCCTCGTTCATCCGGCTGTGCGGCGAAGTAGGCCTCGATGTCGGCGGCCCGGGCCCGCTGCCACTCCGCCTCGAGCGTCTGTTGCACCTGCTTGAGTTCGGCGGGGTCCATCCGATCGACGTTGCGAATGATCTCGTCGACGGCCTTCTTGCCGGCCCGCCCCGAGGCTTCGCCGGCCAGCAGCGTGCGCTCCATCGCGAGCGTCTTGTCGACGAGATCTTCGCCGCTCGTCAGCCAGAGCCAGCCAAGCAGACAGGCTGTGGCGAGCCCGAGCACGGTGGCCACGATGGCGGTGCGATTGCCGCCGGGTTGCTTGGCGGGCGCGGCACGACCTTCACGTTGGCGGCCCTGTCGCGTCACTGGTCACCGGTGCGGTTGTCGTCGGGGGTTTTTGTGGGATCGTTGCCGTCGGCCATCGTGCAGTACCACCGCAGGACGTCGGAGTCGGTGTCGTTTGAGATTGCTTCGACGTGGCCGTCGAGAAACACGAAGTTGGTGATCCCCGGATGGCGGCTGCCGAATTTACGGCTACTCGTGTCGTCGGGAAACGATGCCAGCCCCCGGAGCGTGTCGCGAAACTGCGTGGTCGGTGTGTCGGCGGCGAAGAACGCCGTATCGCCCTGCTCGTAGTGCGCCTTGTCGCCCCACGAGGACTGCACCGGCGGGATGTGCCGCTCACCGATGGCGAACGTCTTGCTCAAGCCGTCGGTGACCTGCGCTGCTTTGACACGGGAAAAGGTATGGATCGGACCGGCATACTTTACGTCGTTGCGTTGATCAGCCGCCTCGTCCCCTGGGTATGGATCCGGCGATGAAAACGTGTAGTACGCGCCGGGGTTCGCGGCGTAATCGCCCCCCGCGGCCACACCGGTGCCGTCGGCCGGAGGGGAGCCATTGTTGTTGTCGAAATTCCGGTCGCTGGCTGGGGCCCGCCGGCTGGGGCAATAGTATCCGGCCACCGGCGTGCGCATGGCCCGGGCATTGGCGGCGTCGTAGACCGTTGCTGTCGGCACGTACGCATCGAAGATCGACTGCTGTTCCATGAATGGCAGCAGTCGAAAGGCCCACGAATAGCCCTCCCGATACCGCGTGTCCGGAAGGTCCTCCTGCACACCGCCGGGGCTGCGGGTGTCGCGGCCCTTGGGAAACACCTTC
>JBMLMS010000161.1:0-8477 GCA_049243925.1 Pirellulales bacterium | reverse complement strand
GGCGACGGGATATGGGGAGCCCGAAGCCGGCGCGCGTCAACCCTACCACCACCAGCGGCCAGCGGGAATCTGCACGGCGGCCGTGTGGGCCTTGGCGACGGTGCCCGCCTCGTCCATGAGCAGGTTAGGCGACTCGAGCGCGATCGTGGGCTGCATCGTCACGCCGCCCCCGATCGGCGTGAGCAGGCGGTTTTGCCGCCACACGGCGTTGATCGCCGTTTCCACTTCGAGGGGCACGGCGTGCCGTTCGATGGCGTACGACTTCTCGTCGCGAAGAGCCTCCGCGCCCCACTGCACGCGGCCGTAGGCGTCGTGCTCCTGGAGGTAGGCGGCGGCCACAGCCATGTCGACGAGATTTCGGAGCTGGGCGTAGACGGGGCTGCGGACCGCGATCTCCGGATACTTCTTCGTGAAGGCGTCGGTGAACATCTTGCTCGCGCGGTCGGCGCGGTCGGCTGACATCCGCCGGCCGTCGGGCAGAACGGCTTCGTCGGCCCCCACGAGCTTGACACCGCGGCCGACGAGCTCGATGGCGAGGTCGTCTTCGGAGACCCGCACACACTGGTAGTCGGGCACGAAATACCAGCGCTGGAGGGCGTTGGCCGCCACGGAGCCGGCGCTCGCGAGTTCGATCCAGCTGGCCATCTTCACCGGCGGCCGTTCGAGGCCGATGCCGATGAGCTTCATGCGGTAGTCGGCCTCGACCATCACCTGCGCGAAGTGGGTGGAGGGCGACACGCCGTCGATCCGCACCACCTGCGTGCCGAGCGCCTGCCGCATGCCGGAGATGATCTCGTCGGCGCTCGACGCCTTGGGGTTGATGCGGCCAAGCTTACGCAGATAGGCCTGCATCGCGGCGAGGCCTTCCTGCTTGGGATCGATCGAGCAACCGAGGGCTCGATCACGCGGCTGCCCCGGCGGAAACGCACGGATCGCGACGGCGAGATCCTCGAGCAGAAGCGTGGGGGCGCCAGTCTCGATGCCGACGACGCGACCGGTCGCGTCGGTCATCCAGCCTTCAGCCGGGCCCGCGATCACGATCTCACCGCGTTCGGAGCCTTCGCCTGGGTAGACGAACACGTATTGAATGCGGGTCAGGCCGGCGAGCTTTTCGAATTCATCGGGGATGCCCCGCCCCGTCGCGGCGGCCTTCGCCACTTCAGCCTCGAGCCGCGAGAGCGCCACCATCCGCAGCTTGGAGCTCTTCTGCAGGTCGCCGGGAAGCGTGGCAGCGGCTGCCTTTCGCCGTTCGAGCGACAGGCCGGCGTCGGGCACTGCCATCGTGCGCAGCACGCCCTGGGCATCGATCACGACGCCGGCAGCACCGGCCGCACCACCCATGCCACCCATGCCGCCGCCCATCCCGCCCATGCCGCCGCCACCCATCCCACCGCCGCCCATGCCGCCCATGCCGCCGCCACCCATGCCTCCGCCCATACCGCCGCCACCCATGCCGCCGCCCATACCACCCATCTGCCCGAACGCGGGGGCGCAGCAGAGCACTGCGGCCATGCAGATGCAGCACAGGGAGAAAGCAGCGCGGGGCGTTTTCATGGGGTTTCCCGGGGACGACCCAAACAACCGCATTCAGTATCGTCTACGCAAGGGCCCGATCTCCACTCCGTGGTTCCCTACGTCGGTTTCGCCCTCCGAGCCGGCTCAGGCAAAGGCTTTTGGCCCCCGCCTGGCGGGCTCGGCATCCCGGCGTTTTTGCCCCATCGTTACAGCCGCCCGCACGGCTCCCGGCCCAAGCAGATCGGTCAACTCGGCCAACAGCCCGTATGACCAGGCCACCTTGGCACGGTCGGCTTCCATCAGCACCCGCCGGCCGTCCGCCAGATCGATCACCAGCCGCACGGGCGTCTGGCCGGCGTGGCGGCCAAACACCGCCGCCAGCCGATCGAGCGTGTCGGGGCCGTGAATCGGTTCCGTGACCTTCACGGTGACTGACCGCACCGGCCGGTTCCAAATATCGGCGATCGGCACGAGGTCGTTCACGATCAGATTCGTCTCGTCGCTTCCGGCCCGCCGGTCGATCGAGCCGCTCACCACCACGACGGCGTCTCCCACGATCCATTCGCCGAGCCGGGCGTAGTCCTCGGGCCAGCAGATCGTGCGCACGAGCCCTTCCATGTCTTCGAGATCGAACATTCCGTAGCGCGTGTGCGTCGAACCCTGCCTCGGCTGCTTGACGTTCGAGAGCTTGAGCGCGGCCACGAGCCCCCCGATCACCACGTCGCCCTTGGCCTTCACGCCGCCGAGGCCCCCGGTGCCGTGCGAGCAGATCGCTTCGAGCACCGCGGCATGCTCGGCGAGCGGGTGGCTGTGCACGTAGTAGCCGAGCACTTCCTTCTCACCCGACCGCATCTCGAGATCGGAGAGGGGCGGCACGTCGGGCAGGCTCGACGGCACGGGTGCCGTCGCCGCCGAGGCTGTGTCTTCGAACGCGTCGAAGAGGTTCTTCTGGCCGCTCTTGCGATCAGCCACCCGGGCCGCCCCGGCGGCCATCGCCTTCTCGACACCCGCCATGATGGCGCCGCGATGGCCGCCCAGGCGGTCGAGACCGCCCGCCTTGGCCAGGCTTTCGACGGCCGTCTTGTTCACCACCGAGGGGTCGAGCCGGCCGCAGAAGTCGTCGAGGTCGCGATACGGGCCGTTTTTGATCCGCTCGGCGGTGATCGCCTCGGCTGCCTGGCCGCCACACCCCTTGATCGCCGACATGCCGAAGAGAATCCGGCCGGCAGCCACGGTGAAGTCGGACGCCGAGGTGTTGACGTCGGGGGGCGCCACCTCGATGTCCATCCGCCGGCAGTCTTCGATGTGCTCGACGAGCGCGTCCTTCTTCTTGAAGTTGCGGCCGGTGATGTCGCCGGAGAGCAGGGCGGCCATGAATTCGACCGGCCAGTGCGTCTTCAGGTAGGCGGTCTGCCAGGCCAGGAGCGCATAGGCCGTGGAGTGGCTCTTGTTGAAGCCGTAGCCGGCGAACTTTTCGATCAGCGCGAAGACCTCCTGCGCCTGCTGCTTTCCGAGCCCCTTCGCCTGGGCCCCCGTCACGAACTGCTCGCGAAACGCAGCGATCGTCTCGAGCTTCTTCTTACTGATCGCCTTGATGCAGGTGTAGGCACTGGAGAGCTCGATGCCGCCGAGCTGCTCGAGGATCCGCATCACCTGCTCCTGATAGACCATCACACCGTGGGTCTCGGCGAGCACGTCCTTCATCACGGGATGGAGAAATTCGGCCCGCTTCCGGCCGTGCTTCACGTTGACGTATTCATCCACCATGCCGCCCTCGAGCGGCCCCGGCCGATAGAGGGCGTTGACCGCCACGATGTCGAGAAAGTGGTCGGGCTTCATCCGCTGGAGCAGGTCGCGGATGCCGCCGCTTTCCAGCTGGAAGATGCCCTTCGTCTCACCGCGGCAGAGCGTGGCGAACGTGGCCTGGTCGTCGAGTGGAAAGGCGAACGGATCGGGCCGTTCGCCGGTGGTGTCGGCGATGATGTCGAGCGTCTTGGCAACGACCGTGAGGTAGCGGAGGCCGAGAAAGTCCATCTTCATCAGCCCGGCCCGCTCGACGTCGCCCATCGCCCACTGGGTGATCACTTCTTCCTTGCCCGTCACCCTGCAGAGCGGCACGTATTCCACGAGCGGCCGGTCGGCGATCACCACTGCCGCAGCGTGCGTGCCCACGTTGCGGGCGAGCCCCTCGATCTGCATCGCCAGGCCGACGAGCTCGCGCACCTCGGGATCGGCCTCGCAGGCCGCCGCGAGCTGCGAGCCCGGCGCCGCCGCATCCTCGAGCGAAATGCCGAGCTGATCGGGCACCAGGGCCACGATCTGGTCGACCCGGGGGATCGCGAGGCCCATGGCTCGCCCAACGTCGCGAATTGCGGCCCGCGCGGCGAGCGTGCCGAACGTGCCGATCTGGGCGACGTTCGCCTCGCCGTATTTCTTCTTGACGTACTCGATGACCTCCCCGCGCCGCTCCTTGCAGAAGTCGATGTCGATATCGGGCGCCTCCCGACGATTCACGTCGAGAAACCGCTCGAACAGCAGGTCGTACTCCAGCGGGCAGACGTGCGAGAGATAGAGCGAATAGGCCACGAGTGAGCCCACGCCCGAACCTCTCGCCGCCGCCGGAATGCCGCGCTCGCGGGCATGGCGCACGAAGTCCCAGACGATCAAGAAGTAGCTCGCAAAGCCGAGGGTGTCGATCACGCCGAGCTCACGGTCGAGCCGCTCGAGCACCCGGGCGTGCAGGTCGGCCGCGGCGGGGTCGGCTGGCACGCCGCCCTCGGCCCAGCGCTTGGGCACCGCCGCATACCGCTCGCGAAGGCCGGCCAGACAGAGCCCGCGGAGTTCCTCGGAGGCCGTCCGGCCCGCCGGCACTTCGAACCCGGGAAAATGTCGCTTGCCGAGATCGAGCTCGATCGAGACGGAGTCGGCGATCTCTTGGCTGCGGGCAGCCGCCTCGGCCACGAAGCTGCGATCGAGGCCGGCGAAGGCCTCGTGCATCTCCTGCGGGCTCTTCAGATAAAACTCGCTCGAGTCCATCCGCATCCGCGACGGGTCGTTGCGGAAGCGGCCCGTGTTGACGCAGAGCAGGATGTCTTGCGCCACCGAGTCTTCACGGTTCACGTAGTGACAGTCGCACGTGGCGACGGGCGGAATGCCGAGCTCGCGAGAGATCTCCAGGGCCACGTCGGTCACCTGGTCTTGCGTCGCCAGACCGTTGTCCTGGATCTCGATGAAATAGCGGTCGCCAAACAGCTTCTGAAACCAGCCGGCCACGTCGCGGGCCTGGGCGAGCGAGTCGCGCTGTTCGCGCGACGCCCCGATGAGCGACCGGCTGAACTCGCCCGACAGGCAGCCCGACAGGCAGACGATCCCCTCGTGATGGGCGGCGAGCAATTCGCGGTCGATCCGGGGCTTGAAGTAGAAGCCCTCGAGATAGGCCCGCGTGGCCAGCTGCAGGAGGTTCGCGAAGCCGACACGGTCGCGGGCCAGGAGCGTGAGGTGATAGCTCGAATCTTTCTGGTTGCCCGCATCCTTTTGAAACCGGCTGCCCGGGGCGATGTAGGCCTCGTAGCCGATGATCGGATTGATGCCCGCCTTCTTGGCGGTGTCGTAAAACTCGAGTGCTCCGTGCAGATTGCCGTGGTCGGTGATCGCCAGGGCGTTCATGCCGAGCTCGGCGGTCCTGCCGACGAGCCGCTCGATGGAGCTCGCGCCGTCGAGCAGGCTGTAGTGGCTATGGCAGTGAAGGTGGGTGAAACGTGGCGTGCTCATCCCTGACCTCCCGGCAGCGACGACTCCAGCGGCCAGGCCACGCGACGGCCCGCCAGGCCGCTGGCGAACACCGCGGCGACCATCTCCACGGTCGTCCGCCCGGCATGCATGCCCGTCTCTGGCTCGCGGTCCTCGGCGATCGCGTCGAGCAGATCGGCGACGGCGAGCCGGCCCCATGCAGCCCGCTCGGCAGCCCGATCGACGTCACTCGCAGGTGGCGGCGCATCGAGCCCCTGCGGCCCGATCGGCTTCCACGGATAGTCTTTGTCGGTGCGCCACAGTGGCGCTTCACGGAGCCAGGCGTGCGGGACGTTGTCGGGACGGATGTGGATCGCGCCTTTCGTGCCCGCGACCGTGATGCCGAAGTTGGGCTGTTTCTGCCCGACGTCGCGAGTGCTCGCGAAGTATCCGATCGGTCCGTCGGCGAGGCCGAACATCGCGGCGATCGAATCACCCGCGATCCGGCCGATGCCTTCGGGACCGTCGACGAAGTCGGCCGCCGTGATCGGCCGCCCACCCATCGATACGCTCGCCTCGCACCACTGCGGCGCGCCGCCGAGATCGACCATCATGTCGAGCACATGGCAGCCGAGCACGACGAGATCCTCGCCACCCCCGCGCTGGTCTTCCTTGCCGCGGGCCCGCAGTTCGAGCACCTTGCCGATCCGGCCGTCTTCGATGAGGTCGCGGACGGCCCCGTAGGACGGGGCATGTCGGTTCACGTAGGCCAGGCCGAGCTTGGCCCCGGCCTTCCGGCAGGCCGTGATCACGCTGTCGGCCTCGGCTCGCGTGCGCACGAACGGCTTCTCCATGAAGATGCCCTTGGCCCCCGCCTCTGCGGCGGCGATCGCCATCTCGGCATGGCAGTCGACGTGCCGCATGCAGATGGCCACGAGGTCGGGCTTCACGTCGGCGAGCATCCTCCGCCAGTCGCGAAAGCCCTGCGATGCCGCGAGGCCATGCCTGGTGAGGGCCTTGCCGAGCCCTTCCTCCGACTCGTCGGCGACCGCCACCAGCTCCACGCCGGGTGTCTTCGCCACGAGCTCGTCGATGGCATGCCCCCAGTCGCCGCGGCCCGTTCGCCCGATCGCCACCGTCTTGAGCGCAGTCATGTCGAGATTCTCCGTGTGGGTATGATCCTACCGCATGAGCCACGACCATGGACATCACGGGCACGGTTCCTGCCGACACGGGCACGCGCACGGCCTCGCACCGTCGCGGCTCGACCGGGCGATGCTCCTGGGCGTGACGCTCAACAGTGTGTTCGTCGCGATCGAGCTCGCCTGCGGCATCCTCGGCAACTCGCTCGCCCTCGTGGCCGATGCCGGCCACAACGCCAGCGACGTGCTCGGGCTGCTCCTGGCCTGGGGCGCCTCGTGGCTCGCCCGGCTGCCGCCCACTGCCCGCTACACCTGGGGCTTCCGCCGCACGACCATCTACGCCGCCCTCGGCAACGCCGTGCTCCTCCTCGTGGCCTGCGGCGTGATCCTCTGGGAGGCGTGGCACAGGCTCTCGACACCGGCGCCAGTCGCGAGCTGGACGATGATCGTCGTGGCCGCGATCGGCGTCGTCATCAACACGCTCACCGCCCTGCTCTTCATGCGGGGCCATCGCGACGCAAACGTACGCGGCGCGTTTCTGCACATGGCAGCCGATGCGGCGGTGTCGGCGGGCGTCGTGGCGGCTGGCATCGCGATCCTCTTCACGGGGCTCGCCTGGATCGACCCGGCCGTGAGCATCGCGATCGCGCTGGTGATCGTCGTCGGCACGTGGGACCTCTTCCGTGAGAGCGTCGATCTCGCGCTCGACGCGGTACCCCGTGGCATCGACCCCGCGGCCGTCGCGGCCGGCCTCGCAGGCATCGACGGCGTGACGCGCGTCCGCGACCTCAAGATCTGGGGCGCGAGCACGTCGGAAACCTCGCTCACGGCCCACCTCGTCGTGCCCGACGCCTCATTGCATCCGGCCGCGCTCGCCGCCGCCCGCCACCTGCTCCACGAGCGGTTTCACATCGACCACACGACGCTCGAACTCGACGTGGCAGAATAGCCCGTCACGGGTTGTCGACCTCGAAGGCCCGATCCATCAGCCGCGGATCGCCCGTCTTGAGGCCGTAGAGAAACCAGCGCACCCGTTGTTCGCTCGACCCGTGCGTAAACGCATCGGGCACGACGTAGCCCTGCGACTGCCGTTGGATGCGGTCATCGCCGATCGCCGCGGCGGCGTTCACGGCCTCGCGGATGTCGTCTTCGTCGATCGTGCCGGCGAACCGCGCGACATGATGGGCCCACACGCCGGCGAGAAAATCGGCCTGCAGTTCCATCCGCACCGAGAGCTTGTTGTAGTCGCGGTCGGAGAGCCGCGGACGCATCGACTGCACCTTGGTGGAGATGCCAAGCTGATTCTGCACGTGGTGGCCGATCTCGTGGGCGATCACATAGGCCTGGGCGAAGTCTCCGGGAGCGCCGAACCGCCGCTTGAGCTCGTCGTAAAACGCGAGGTCGATGTACACCTTCTTGTCGAGCGGGCAGTAGAAGGGGCCGGCCGCGGCACTCGCCATGCCGCAGGCGCTCCGCACCTGGCCGGTGAAGAGCACGAGCGTGGGGGGCGCATAGCGGCCGCTAAAGTTCGGCGGAAAGAGCCGGCTCCACACATCCTCATTATCGGCCAGCACGACCCGCACGAACTGCGAAAGCTCGTCGTTCTGCGGCTTCGCAGGAGCCTTCTGCGGAGCCGGCGCCGCGATCTCGGGGGCCATCCTGGCGACCTGCATCGGATCGACTCCGAGGAACATCAGCGCGATCATGAGGATCAGCGTGAGCAGCCCTCCCCCCACCATCATGGGCGCCGCGCCCTGGCTCCGACGATCCTCGACGTTCTGACTCTGCCGACGGCCTTCCCAACGCATGGACGACGTTCCTCCGGTGAATGATGAAACCGACCCCGGCAATGTACCGCCCATCCAGCGGGATTGCATCTCGGCGGGCAGGGGCACGCTGGGCGGCACTTTGGGGGGCGTATCTTATCGCCGAACGGCAGGGCATGTGATCACAACCCGCATTCGGAGCCGGCGGCACGATGCTCCATCGCCGAGGGCGATCGCTAGTCCAGTCTCAACTGTGATGGTGCGCCCTGAGTAAGCCGCGTATCTGCCCATCGGCTCTTCCGCATCGCACCGACCGTCTCCGCCG
>JBMLMS010000160.1:0-1890 GCA_049243925.1 Pirellulales bacterium | reverse complement strand
GCCGCCGCGCCTCCTCGACCGCCCGTTCGTCGACCGTGCTCATGCGTGAAGTTTTCCGCTCATGCGAGCCTCAGCGGCCGCCGGCCTCGGTGCCGGCGGCCGTGCAGCCCCCGTCTAGGCCCTGCCGGCCGGCTGCTGCACCACCCGCTTCTGGACGTCGGTTTCGAGCATGCCAAACGCCTGCTCGTGCCGCTGCACCGCCATGCCCAGCGCGTAGGCCAGCCGCTTGGCCGTGAAAAAGTTGACGATGATCCGCTGCGTGAGCTGGATCGTCTCGGGCGAGTTGCCCGCCACCTGCTTGTTGAGTCCAAAATCGACGATCAATTCCTCGGGCGTGCCCGTGACACGGCAGAAGTTCGCGTAATGGGCGACGATGTGCGACTCGTCGACCGGCACCTGCATCTGCTCGGGGGCGGCACCGGGGTTGAATGAATCGGCCATGAAATACTCCGTTGAGAAGAAAGGATGCGTCCGCCGAGGGCCCGCGAGCGGATGCACGCGAATTCAGCGAAGCCTTCGAGTTTACCTCCCTTCTCCGGAAGGGGCCATCGGCGGGCCGTTTCGCCGCCCTTACTGCCAGCGGAAGATTTTGAGGGCGATCGCGAAGCAGACGATCCCCCAGGCGGCGATGGCGGCGATTTCCCCCGCACAGCCGGCGAGCGTGCGGCCTTCGAGCATCACGCCGCGGAGGGCGTCGACGAGCGGCGTGAGGGGCAAGGCTGCGAGCAACGGCTGCAGCCACTCTGGGTAGCGCTCGCGCGAGAAAAACACACCCGAGCCGAGCCACATCGGCAGCATGATGAGATTGAGCGCGCCCGACACGGCCTCGAGCGTCTTGGCCCGGGCCGCGATCGCGAGACCGATGCCGGCGAAGGCCGTGGCACCGAGCACGAGCAGAAAGACCACCGCCGCCGGACTGCCGAACACCCGCACGCCGAAGAGCAGCCGCGCGCAGACCACGAGCAGCACCATCTCGGGGATCACGAACAGCATCCGCCCCGCCATCATGCCGGCCAGAAACTGCCAGTGTGCCAGCGGCGTGGCAAAGAACCGCTTGAGCAGCTTGCGGATCCGCATCTCGACCACCGCAAATCCCACGCCCCACAGGCCGCCGCCCATGAGCGAGAGCGCCATCAGCCCCGGCACGAGAAAATCGATGTAGCGGCCGCCGGGGGCGGCGAGCGGCGTGTCGTGCACGGTGAGCAGATCGCGGCGGCCGGCGGCCCGCTCGAGGGCGTCGTGGGCCCGGTCGCGGGCGAGCGCGGCCTCGGGCCGCGTGGGGTCGGTGCGGAATTCGATCGCGCCGGCCGTGCGCTCGACGACGAGATCGGCACGGCCCGTGCGCAGCCGCTCGCGGGCATCGGCCTGCGGATGGATCGTGGCCGTGAGGCCCGCGGCGGCGGCGAGCGCAGCTGCATCAGCCTCAGCCTGCGGGCCGGCGACGATGTCGACCCTCAGGCTCGCGAGCGGCTGCTGGCGAAACGCGATGCCGAGCGAGAGGATCATCACGAGCGGAAACCCGTACACCCAGAAGAGCGCCTCGGGCTCGCGGCAAAACTCGATCAGCCGACTGCGGACGAGCTCGACGAACGGCGCGTGGCCGCCGGCCGCGACGAAAACGACGTCCTTTTCCCGGGCCGCGACCAGTTTCGAGCACGCGAGGTCGAGCGGATGGAGGCAGAGAGCCGTCACTCCGCGCGTGTTGTCGTTCTGAAAGGGAATGAGGCGCTCCGGCCAGCCTGAGGGCAGGGGCACGATTCGGGCGGCAATCCGTGAGCATAGTAGCCGAACGTGCTATCAAACAGGGAAACCTCGCCGATGGCGTCGGAAATCAGATCGGCTTTTTCCGGCGCGTGCAGCGGGCACACATCGGCCTCGCGGGAAACGTCG
>JBMLMS010000159.1:0-2302 GCA_049243925.1 Pirellulales bacterium | reverse complement strand
GGGCGTAGTCGTAGGCCGCCGTCATCGAGGCATCAGGCTGCACGAACGTGCTGGCCACGTGGATCGGCGGCACGATCGCGCCGGTGGCGGGGTCGCGTTCCTGGCCGACGTGGATCGCGCGGGTGCGGAAGTGCATGGGAGGCTTCAGCCGAGGGCTTGGGCGAGGTCGGCGATCAGGTCGGCCGGATCCTCGATGCCGCAGGCGAGGCGGATCATGGAGTCGGGGATGCGAAACGCGGCCCGCTCGGCCGGCGAATAGTTCCAATAGCTCATCACCATCGGCTGTTCGATCAGCGACTCGACGCCGCCGAGGCTCGGGCCGATCCGGGGAATCTTCACGGCATCGACCACGCGGGCCGTCTCGCGCCAGTCGGCATCCTTCAAGAGAAACGTGACGAGCCCGCCGTAGCCCCGCATCGTGCGAGCGGCCACGGCATGAAAGGGATGGCTCTCGAGGCCGGGATAGAGCACCCGCTCCACGCGCGGGTGCCGCTCGAGAAACCGCGCCACGGCGAGGCCATTGGCGTTGTGCCGCTCCATCCGCAGGGCGAACGTCTTCAGGCCGCGCTCGAGAAGGTAGGCATTGTGGGGCGAGTTCACCCCGCCCATGATCCCGCGCAGGTGCCGCACCGGCTCGAGCTTTTCTTCAGAGCCCACGACCACGCCGGCGAGGAGGTCGTTGTGACCGCCGAGATACTTCGTGGCCGAGTGCAGCACGAAATCGACCCCGGCGTCGAGCGGCCGGAGGTTGTAGGGCGTGCAGAGCGTGGCGTCGATGAGCGTGAGCACGCCTTTGCGGCGGCCGATGTCGGCGAACCGTTCGATGTCGACGACCGAGAGGTGCGGGTTGGTGGGCGACTCGCTGACGATGAACTTCGTCCGCGGCGTGATCGCCGCCTCCATCGCGGCGTAGTCGCAGGTGGGCACCTCGCGAAAGCCGACGCCAAACCGTGTGAGGTGCTTGCGGCAAAACTCGCGGCTGCGGTGGTAGCACTCGTCGAAGAACACGATCTCTTCGCCGGCGTTGAGATGCGCCATGAGCAGGCCCACGAGCGCGCCCATGCCGCTGGCGAACAGCACGGCCATCTCGCCTCCGTCGAGCGCGGCGAGCTTGCGCTCGACGACCCGCTCGCCGGGATTTCCGTAGCGGCCGTATTCCTCGCGGGGGTGCTCCTCCTCGATGAAGTCCACGATCGCCTGCGTGTCGGCGAAGGTGTAGGTGGAGGCCGCGAAGATCGGGTCGGTGATCGAATGGCCGGGCTTGTGCCGGCCTTCGCCGGCGTGGACGGCGGCGGTGGAGGGGCCGAGGCCGGCGGTGTCGAGCGGCGCCGTGGGGTCGGTGTCGTGGGGAGACGGTGTCGGAGTGAGCATGCCGAGGGGCCGCAACGAGGCCGTCCGAAGGCTGGAAAATCGCGTCTCGGCGAGTCTAGTCGAGCCCGGGAACAGCGACAAGGAACGCGGGGACGGTGACCTGCGTCGCGCTCGACGGCTGCGCGACGCGACCGCTACACTCCGCATGACCGGCGCGGAATCCAGGCGCCCCGCCCGATCCGTCGTCGTTGGAAAACCGTGTCATGCGCCCTGCTCAGCGTTCCCGCTCGATCGCCGCTTCCGCCCCCCGCCCGCTCTGGCCGCCACGGAGGGTGCTCGTGTCGCTGGCATCGCTCGCCACGGCGACGGTGCTCGTGCGGGCCGGGATGCTCGAGCCGGTCGTGGGCAGCATCGTCGACCAGGCGGTGCGGAACATCATCACGCTGATCCTCGTCTTCGCGGCGCTCATGTCGCTCGTGCTCTGGTTCGTGCGCGAAAGCGGCCATGCCACCGCGCTCAAGCAGATGGTGCTCGGCGGGCTCCTCGGGGCGGTCGTCGTGGCCGCGGGCATGCTCCGCATCGAACGCGTGTCGGGCGATCTCGTGCCGGAGTTTGCCTGGCGGTGGGCTCCGTCGCGTGATCGCCTGCTCGCGGCGCGGCCTGTTGCTGAGCCCGCGGCCAACACGGCCGCCTGGGAGCCGACGCCCGCAGACTTCCCCCGGTTCTTGGGCCCGGCTGGCGATCTCGGCCTCGCAGAGCCCACGCTCGACGCCGACTGGGCCACGCGGCCACCGCGTGAGCTCTGGCGGCGGCCGATCGGCGCCGGCTGGAGCGGGATTGTGACATGCGGTGACCACGCCGTGACGCTCGAGCAGCGCGGCGACGAGGAGGTGGTGGCGTGCTACGCGGTCGCCACAGGCGAGCCGGAGTGGGCGGTGAGCGTGCCCGCTCGGCACGAGACGGTGCTCGGCGGCGTGGGGCCGCGGTCCAC
>JBMLMS010000158.1:0-4882 GCA_049243925.1 Pirellulales bacterium | reverse complement strand
ATGGCTTCGCTGGTCACATACGCCGTCTCAACGGCAGGGGTAACCCCGAGCCTCCTCAACTGGAAAGGGGAGGCGGCGGAGACGGTCGGTGCGATGCGGAAGAGCCGACGGGTAGATACGCGGCTTACTCCAAGCGCACCATCACAGTTGAGGCTGGACTAGCGATCACCCTCGGCGATGGAGCAGCGTACCGCCGGCTCCGACGCCGGGTTGGGCGCGACGGGGACGAACGAATGAACGTCCTCCGCGATCGAGCAGCGTGCGTTGCCCGTTTCCTACGGCCCCGCCAAGTGCCCGGTCTCGTTGAAGGCCACGAGTTCCGGGCCGGGCCAGTCGAGGAGCGTGAGCGAGGCGTTAGCGAGCGCGGGGAGTTTCGTGAACGGACGTTCCGCTGCTTGCGCGAGGAGCGGATGCGTGCGACCGAGCAGGCTGCCGAGCGCCGCCGTGAGCACGCCGCCGTGGGCCACCACGATCATGTGTCGGGCTGGCCGCTGGGCGAGTTTCTCGAGCGCGGCCCGGCCGCGGGCTGCGAGGCCCGCCCGCGACTCGCCGCCGGGGATCGCATACTCGGCGTCGCCACTGCGCCAGCAGGCCACTTCCTCGGGAAACGCGGCCTCGAGGTCGGCCCACAAGTGGCCCTGGAAGATGCCGGCATGCAGTTCGGCCAGGCCCTCCTCGATCTGGAGCGACAGCCCAAGTGCCGCGGCCATCGCTGTGGCCGTCTCGCGAGCCCGTGCGAGTGGGCTCGACCAGATCTCGTCGATCGCCACGTCGGCCGGCAGCGAACGGGTCCACGCGGCGAGGGCGTCGGCCTGGAGTCGGCCCAGTTCCGAGAGCGACACATCGGCCTGTCCCTGCACTCGAGACTCCACGTTGAAGACGCTCTCACCGTGACGAACGAGGTACTGTCGCATCACAGTGTCGCAGCCTACCGCAGTGGGTCGGCCGGTGGCAGGGCCGCGAGGTCGGATCGGCTAGAGGACGGCTGGCGGCCGTGATGGGCGTGGCCGGCATGGGTCTTCGAGAGCTGCTCCACGAACTCGTGGCTCGAGCCTTCGAGCACGAACACTTCGCTGGCGTTCTGCGGCGCTCCGTGGGGCCGCACGATGCAGATCACTTCGGCACGGCCCTCGTGCTGCCGCACGTGGTCGAGAAGTGCCTGCTCGCCGCCCGAGAGTTGCTTGGCTTCGGCAACTGCGGCGGACGGGGCGGCAGGTGGGGGCATGGCGCCGGTGCCCGTCGAGGCCGTGGGCAGCGCGCCGCCGCGGTCGCGCCGGTCGAACGACACCGGCGGCATTTCGGTCGGCATGCTCGGCACGCTCGATCCGCCGGCCTCGGCCACGGCGCCGCTGGGGTAGACGCTCTTGTAGACGAACGCGAGGCCCGCCTCGTCGAGCTGTTCGTGGATCGCCGGCAGTGCGGCGAAGAGCCCCTCGTTGTCGGTCGGATCGGCCGCGTTGCAGACGCCGAGCAGCGTGCCGTCGACACCGAACAGGCCCCCGCCCGACCGGCCCTGCACCGGCTGGCCGGCCACCTGCACGTTGGCCGGTCCGAGATACTTGTCGACTGCGGTGACCTGGCTGTGGTGGATCGTCGGATCCTGGCCGCCGTTGCATCCCACCGTGACGACCGGCTCACCCGCCGCGGTGGTCCGCTGTGATCCACCCACCTTCGCTGGCTCGATCGTCACGTCGGTGAAGACGCTCACGAGTGCGAGATCACGCTTCAGGTCCCACGAGATCACCTGGCCGGCCAGGCCACGCGGTGCGCCAGGCCCGAAGAGATCCACTTCCACCCGGCCTTGCCCCTGCGAATCGCGAAAGATGTGGCCGCAGGTGAGGATGAGCGCCTCTCCCTGCCGACAGTCGATGACGGTGCCCGTCCCCCACGATGCACCCTGCCCGTCGTCGACACGCAGCCGGGCCGTGGCGGCGAGCAGCCGTTGTTCGAGAGCCGCACGATCGCCGGCCGCGAGCGTGCCGCTCGGATCGCGAGTCACCCGACGGCCGGGGGCAGCAGCCGGGGCAGCCGATGCCCTTGGGGGTGCGGCAGGGGCACGGGCAGGCACGACGTGGGCGACCGCGGCCGACTGCGCCATGACGGCCGTTTCGACCGCGAGCGGGGCGTCGGGCTGGTGCGCCGGCAGCGGCATGCCGGGCACGGCCGGGAGCGACTCTGCGGCCGGCGCGGCCGCCATCGCGGGAGCCGCCACCTCGGGGATGCCGAGCGCGGAGCGGCTCTTGAGCAGGAGTTTTTCGAGTTCATCCCGTGTCGTCGCGCCGGCGATGCGGCCCACTTCGTGCCCCTTCACGAGCAGGATGTAGCACGGCACACCGGTGATTCCGAATCGCTTCACGAGATCGCCCTCTTGATCGACGTCGACGTGCCGCACGGGCCAGCCGGCCGTGGCAATTTCGCCGATCAGTGGGGCCATCGATCGGCACGGGCCGCACCACGACGCCCCGAAATCGAGCAGCACGATGTCGCCCGCTGCCAGGGCCTGGGCTGCTGCGTCCACGGGAGCCGGCGTCGCGGCCTCCACCACGAGCGGCATGGCCACGGTGAGAGAGGCTGCGAGCCACAGGTTTCGAAGGGACAGTCTCATCGCGTGCTCCGACGGGCTCTCGAGGCGGCTGCCCGCGGTCGCGTCGCGAGCGGCCGGATACTGGCGGCACCCCACGCGCGCCACAAGGTCACTTTCGCCATCTGCAGGATCGCCAGTTCCTGCCTCGTCGCCCACGTTCACGCCATTTCCCCGGCGCCTGCGCTGTTTCCCCGGCTCCGCGCGGCCTCTACAATCCGCCGACCTTCGAGCCCCCCGGAGCATCATGCCCGCACCCAGCGCCCGCCGAATTCTCGTCACCTCGGCCCTGCCGTACGCCAACGGCCACATTCACCTCGGGCACCTGGTCGAGTACATCCAGACCGACATCTTCGTGCGGTTTCAGAAGCTGCGCGGGAACCGGGCGATCTATCTCTGTGCTGACGACACCCACGGCACGGCGATCATGATCCGGGCGCAAGCCGAGGGCCGCAGCGAGCAGGAACTGATCGCTACGATGCGCGAGGCCCACCTCGCCGACTTCGCGGGCTTTCAGATCGAGTTCGATCACTACAGCTCCACCAACAGCGATGCCAACCGCCGGCTCTGCGGTGAGATCTGGCAGGCGCTCCGCGACCGGGGCCTCGTCGTGTCGCGGCCCGTCGAGCAGCTCTTCGATCCGCTGGCAGGCGTGTTTCTCGCCGACCGCTTCGTGCGCGGCGGCTGCCCGAAGTGCGGTGCCGCCGACCAATACGGCGACTCCTGCGAGCGGTGCGGCGCGACGTATGGCCCGGCCGACCTCGTGCATCCGAAGAGCACCCTCTCCGGGGCGACGCCCGAAGTGCGGTCCGCCGAACACCTATTCGTGACGATCGAGGCGCTCCACGGCTTCCTCGACACGTGGACGAAGTCGTCGGGCGCGCTCGAGGCGCCGGTGGCCAACTATCTCGCCGGCCACTTCCTCTGCGATCCCTTGCGCGACTGGGACGTCTCCCGGCCGGCCCCCTACTTCGGCTTCGAGATTCCCGACGCGCCCGGCCACTACTGGTATGTGTGGTTTGATGCGCCGATCGGCTACCTCGCGGCGACCGACGAATGGTGCGCGAAGCACGGTGAAGCGTTCGAAGCCTGGTGGCGGCGGCCCACCCCCGGCGGGCCCGCCGCCGAGATCCACCACTTCATCGGCAAGGACATCACCTATTTCCACACGCTGTTCTGGCCGGCGATGCTCGAAGCTGCGAACCTCGCCCTGCCCACGAAGGTTCGCATCCACGGCTTTCTCACCGTCGACGGGCAGAAGATGTCGAAGAGCCGCGGCACGTTCCTGCTCGCCCGCACCTACCTCGCCCATCTCGACCCCGCCGCGCTCCGCTACTACTACGCGGCGAAACTCTCGGGCGGCATCGACGACATCGACCTCAACCTCGACGAGTTCGCCGCCAAGGTCAACTCCGACCTCGTCGGCAAGGTGGTGAACCTCGCCAGCCGTACCGCGCGGTGGCTCGAGCACACGGGCCTCGCCGCCGCGTACCCCGACGACGGGGGCCTCTTCGCCCGGGCCGCAGCCGACGGCGTCGAGATCGCCGCCGCCTACGAGGCCTGCGACTTCGCCCGCGCAATGCGGGCGATCATGCTCGCCGCCGACCGGGCCAACGCCTACGTCGATGCCGAGCAGCCCTGGAAGCTCGCCAAGGCGGGCCCCGAAGCAGCCCGAAAACTCCAGGACGTGGCCACGGTGGCGCTCAATCTCTTCCGGCAGCTCACCGTCTACCTCGCGCCGGTGCTGCCGAAGCTCGCCGCGGATGTCGGTGCCCTCGTGGGCGGGCCGATCCGCTCGTGGGACGAATCGCAGACGCCGCTCTTCGGCCAGCCGGTCGGTCCCTTTTCGCCGCTCATGCAACGAGTCGATGCCACACAGATCGAGGCCCTCCTCGCCGCTTCGCGAGCCGAGGCCGCACCCACAGGAGAAGCTGCCATGGACCAGACACCTTCGTCGCCTGCCGCCGGAGCCGATTCCGGCGCCGCGCTCGCCGCCGAGCCCCTCGCCCCCACCTGCACGATCGACGACTTCGCGAAGATCGACCTGCGCGTGGCCCGGATCGTGGCCGCGGAAGAGGTGGCCGAGGCGAAGAAACTGCTCAAGCTCACGGTGAGCCTCGGCGGCGACTCGACCCGCACCGTGTTCGCGGGCATCAAGGGGTTTCACGAGCCGGCGGCCCTGGTCGGGCGGCTCGTCGTCGTGGTCGCGAATCTCGCGCCACGGCAGATGAAATTCGGGCTCAGCGAAGGGATGGTCGTGGCGGCCAGCGGCGCAGGGGCCGAAGGTGTCTACCTGCTGTC
>JBMLMS010000157.1:0-1684 GCA_049243925.1 Pirellulales bacterium | reverse complement strand
AGAGGCTCCGGTCGGAGTCGAACCGACGATGGCGGATTTGCAATCCGCTGCCTTAGCCACTTGGCTACGGAGCCGTATATCGAACCTGCGTGAACGCTACGGAAAACTGGGCGGTCTGGTCAAGCGCGATGCATCGGGCTGACCCTGCCGCTTCTGTCAGTCGTCGCGTTTTCAACGGTCCTGCGTATGGATCGGCCACCGGCCGCCCTTCGCTTCAATCTGTTCTGGGCCCCGGGTGAACCGGCTTTGTCCGAGTCCAGGCCGGAAAAGCTCCCCCCTTTGGCTGCGGCCGCCGGACGTAGATATAGTCTGCCGGTTTTCCCCCAAGGAGCCGTTCCAGGATGAGCAAGCACGGATCGTGTGACATCGGCCTGATCGGCCTCGCCGTGATGGGCGAAAACCTGGCCCTCAACATCGCCAGCCGCGGCTTCTCGATCGCCGTCTACAACCGCACCACGAGTGTCACCGACGCCTTCACTTCCGGCCGAGGCGACCAGCCGAACGTGGTCGGCTGCCACACGCTCGAAGATCTCGTCGCGGCCCTCAAGGCCCCGCGCAAGGTGATGATGATGGTCAAGGCGGGGCCCGCCGTCGACGACCTCATCAAGACACTCACCCCCCTGCTGTCCAAGGGCGACTGCATTATCGATGGTGGCAACACGCTCTATTCAGACACCGAGCGCCGCACGAAAGAGGTCGAGGCTGCCGGGCTGCAATACATCGGCACCGGCGTCTCCGGCGGCGAGGAGGGCGCCCTCAAGGGCCCGAGTCTGATGCCGGGCGGATCGAAATCGGCCTGGCCGCTCGTGCAGCCGATCTTCCAGGCGATCGCCGCGAAGGTGGGCCCGAAGGGCGACATCCCCTGCTGCGACTGGGTCGGCCCGCGCGGCGCCGGGCACTATGTGAAGATGGTGCACAACGGCATCGAATACGGCGACATGCAGCTGATCTGCGAAGCCTACTGGCTGCTCAAGCACGGCGCCAGCCTCTCCAACGGCGAGCTCGCGAAGGTCTTCGACGAGTGGAACAAGGGCGACCTCGACAGCTACCTGATCGAGATCACCCGCGACATCTTCACCGTCAAGGATCCCGACACGGGCGACTTCATGGTCGACAAGATCCTCGACAAGGCCGGCGCGAAGGGCACCGGCAAGTGGATGAGCCAGCTGGCGCTCGACCTCGGCGTGCCGAGCACGCTCGTCACGGAAGCCGTGTATGCCCGCTGCCTGTCGGCCCTCAAGGACGCCCGCGTACGGGCGAGCAGGGTGCTCAAGGGCCCAGACCTCGCCACGCATGACGACCCCAAGGCATTCGTCGAGCAGGTTCGCCAGGCGCTCTACGCCTCGAAGATCGCAAGCTACGCCCAGGGCTACGTGCAGCTGGCCGCCGCCGCCAAGGAGCACGACTGGCCGCTCGACTACGGCGCGATCGCGATGATGTGGCGGGGCGGCTGCATCATCCGAGCGCAGTTCCTGGAGCGGATCTTCGAGGCCTACAAGGCACAGCCGAATCTCGAGAATCTCATGCTCGCGCCCTACTTCGCCGACGCGCTCGCGAAGTCGCAAAAGGCCTGGCGGCACGTCGTGGCTACGGCCGCCACGATCGGCATCCCGGTGCCGGCGTTCATGACGGCGCTGGCCTACTACGACGGCTACCGCCACGCCAGCCTGCCGGCCAACCTGCT
>JBMLMS010000156.1:0-12270 GCA_049243925.1 Pirellulales bacterium | reverse complement strand
TCGTCGGAGGAACTCACGAGCGTGAGCCAGCAGATGAGCGCAGCGGCCGAAGAGACCACCGCCCAGGCGAACCTCGTGTCGGCCGCGGCCGAGCAGGTGAGCGGCAATGCCCGGATCGTGTCGGGATCGATCGACAACCTGGTCACGAGCATCCACGAGATCGCCAAAAACGCCCAGGCGGCGGCCGCCACGGCCCGGCAGGCGGTCGACATGGCGGGGACGACGTCGTCGACGATGAACGCCCTGGGCCACTCGAGCACCGAGATCGGCAAGGTCGTGAAGGTGATCACGTCGATCGCGGAGCAGACGAACCTGCTCGCGCTCAATGCCACGATCGAGGCGGCACGGGCCGGCGAGGCGGGCAAGGGCTTCGCCGTCGTGGCCAACGAGGTCAAGGAACTCGCCCGCGAGACGGCCCGGGCCACCGAGGAGATCGGCGGCAAGATCGAGGCCATGCAGGGCGACACCCAACGGGCAGTGGCCGCCATCGCCGAGATCGGCAGCGTCATCGAGCGAATCGACGACCTGCAGACGAAGATCGCCGCGGCGGTCGAGGAGCAGTCGGTGACGACGAGCGAGATCAGCCGCAACATCGTCGAGGCCACGACCGGCTCGACGGAGATCGCGGAGAATATCGTCCAGGTGGCCCAGGCCGCCCAGAGCACGGCGGAGGGCGCGTCGAACACCCAGCTCTCCTCGCAGGAACTGGCCCGCATGGCCCAGGCACTGCAGCGGCTGGTCGACGACTACAAGCGGTGAAATGTGGCTCCAAAGCTCGGCGCCACGAACTGGTGATTGAAACAAGGGAGGCGAGGGGATCGGCGAACGCTCGAGGAGCCTTGGGCCGCCGCGGCCCACGCAACGAGACTTTTGCCGTCCCCGAGCCGGCGCATTCCGAGAGGGCGAACGTGAGAGCGCTAGTCGTCGACGATTCGAAGGCGAGCCGGTCGATCGTGGCGCGCACGCTCCGCGATCTGCGATTCGACTGTGATGAGGCGACCAACGGTGCCGAAGCACTCGAGCGGCTCACGGCCGGACCGCGGCCCGACCTCGTCACCGTCAACTGGCACATGCCGGTGATGGACGGGATCGAACTGGTCCGGCGCCTCCGCCAGCACCCCCGACATCGCGACCTTCGGCTGCTCATGATTTCGACCGAGAGCGACCGGGCCAAAATCGATGTGGCGATGGCGGCGGGCGCCGACGACTTCGTGAGCAAGCCGTTCACCGTGGATGCCCTCGCCCGCAAGCTCGTGGGGCTCGGCGTATGCAGCGCCACGGAGATTTCGGCAGGGGCCAACCGGGGCCCGATCCGAGTTTTGATCGTGGACGACTCGATGACGATCCGCTCGCTGCTCACCGCCACGCTCTCGGCTGATCCCGACCTCAAAGTCGTGGGAGCCGCCGTCAACGGCCGGGCCGCCGTGGAGATGGTGGCCTCGTCTCCTCCGGACATCGTGCTTCTCGACGTCGAGATGCCCGTGCTCGACGGCATCTCGGCGCTGCGCGAGATCCGCCGGCTCGAGCCGAAACTTCCGGTGATCATGTTTTCGAGCCTCACCGACCGGGGGGCGAAGGCCACGCTCGACGCCCTGCTCGCAGGGGCCAACGACTACGCCGCCAAGCCGGCCGGTCTCGATGCGGCGGCCGTGGCCACCGTGATCCGCGACGACCTCATCGCCAAGATCAAGGCGCTGGTGCCACGGGGGCAGCGGCTCGATCGGCCGTCTGCCGGCGTCACGGCCGTCGTCCGCCGTTCGGCAGTGACCGCCCCCGGGCCGGTGCGGGCGGTGGTGATCGGGGTGAGCACTGGCGGCCCGACGGCACTCGCCGAGGTGCTCCCGGCGATCGCGGCCGAGGCGAAGGTGCCCGTGCTCGTGGTTCAGCACATGCCGGCGTTTTTCACGACACAGCTCGCCGAACGGCTGGCGAAAATCTGCGGCCGCGACATCCGCGAGGCGACCGACGGCAGCCCGCTGAAGGGCGGGGAGATCCTGCTCGCCCCCGGCGGCAGGCACCTGACGGTGGCAGGCGATGCGGCGGCGCCGCGAATCCGGATCACCGACGACGCTCCCGAGCAGTCGTGCCGGCCGGCGGCCGACGTGCTGTTTCGCACCGCGGCGAAGGTCTGGGGAGCTGGCGTGCTCGGCGTGGTGCTCACTGGCATGGGCCGCGACGGCCTCGCCGGCGCCCGGGCGATCGTGGAGGCCGGCGGCATGGTGATCGTGCAGGACGAGTTCTCGAGCGTCGTGTGGGGCATGCCAGGCGAGGTGGCGAAGGCCGGTTTGGCCGATGCGGTGCTCCCACTCGCCCGGATTGGGCCGGAGGTGGCGCTGCGGCTCGCGCGGCGCGGCCGATGAAGGTCAGCCCCGTCCAGTTCGCGTTTCTTCGTGACCTTCTCCGGCGCCGCACGGGCGTCGTGATCGACGACTCGAAGCAGTATCTCGTGGTCGCCCGGCTCTTGCCGATCGTGCGGCAGCGGGCGATCCCCAGCCTCGACACGCTCGTCGACAGGATTCGCAAAACGGGCGACAAGGCGCTCGAGAAAGACGTGCTCAACGCGATGATGACGCACGAGACGTCGTTTTTCCGCGACAAGAGTCCCTACGAGACGCTCCGGCAGCTCGTGACGGAGATGATTCCGAAGCGCTCGGCCCATCGCCAGCTCGTGATCTGGTCGGCAGCCTGCTCGACCGGCCAGGAGCCCTACAGCATGGCGATGCTCCTGAACGAGCACTTCCCCGATCTCGTCGCCACCTGGCGGATCCGAATCATCGCCACCGATATCTCGGAGCCGGTGCTGGCCCGGGCCCGCGAGGGCGTGTTCAGCGAACTGGAGACGAACCGCGGCCTGCCCGCCGAGTTGCTCAAGAAATACTTTCGCCCCCTCCAAGGAAAGTGGAGCATCGTGCAGGAGTGCCGCCGGCTCGTCGAATTCCGCTGCCTGAACCTGAACGGCCCGTGGCCGGCATTACCCCCGTGCGACGTGATCTTCCTGCGCAACGTGATGCTCTACTTCGACGTCCCGACCCGTGCGGCGCTCGTCACGAAGATGCGGCGCGTGCTCAAGCCCGACGGCGCGCTCTTTCTCGGCGGTGCCGAAACGATGATCGGCATCGACACCGGCTACGACCGGCTCGCAGGCGCCGGCTGCAGCTACTATCGCCCGAAGCCCCGCGTGTGAGGCATGCTCGTATGCGTTACGGCCGCCACTCGAGGCCCAGGATCGAGACGTCGTCGAGCGGGCCGTTGGGCTGGCACCATTGCTCGACCGTGGCGAGCAGGCCGGCGACGGTTTCGTCGAGCGGCTGACCACGGCCTGCGGCGATGCAGTCCACGAGGGCTTGTTCGCCGAGCGGGTTCTGATCCTTGTCCATCGCTTCGGTGACGCCGTCGGAATAGAGATAGATCCGATCGCCAGGAGCGAGCTGGAGCGAGACCTGGGTGTATTCCACGTCGGGCACGAAGCCGATCGGAAACCCCTCGGCCCCGTGGTAGGCGGGCGGGCCGTTCGTGGGCACGTGAACCAAGGCGGGGTGGCCGCCCGACACATAGTCCAGCCGGCCGGTCGGCACGTGGAGCACGCCGTAGAGAATCGTGAAATACAGTCCGGAAAACTCGTCTGCCTGGAAGAGACGGTTGAGCTGCGTCGCCACTTCGGCCGGCGTGGCCACGGTGACGCCGCCGCCGGGCCGCTGCCGCACGAGCAGCGACTGCTCGGACACTTTCGGCGAGAGAAAGCGGCCCACCGTCACCGCCATCAGCGACGATGGCACGCCGTGGCCGCTGACGTCCACCACGAACAGGCCGGTGTGTTCCGCATCGAGCGGGAAAAAATTGAGGAAGTCGCCCGCGAGATCCTGACAGGGCACATACCGCCAGGCCACGGTCGCCGCGGGCACGGCCGCATCGTCGGGCGGGAGGAGCGACCGCTGCACCTTGGCCGCGGCTTCGAGGTCGCGGACCATGCGGGCGTTGATCGTCGTGATTTTGTCGTTGAGGGCCGAGAGCTCCGAGTTCGACTGCTGCAGCTTGTCGCGAGCCAGCGAGAGGTCTTCGTTGGCCGCGATCAGCTCCTGGTTTTTCGCCACTGCGTTTTCGAACGTGGAGACGAGAAGGTTGAGCACCTGCTGGCGGCCCGCCTGCACGCGAAATTTCTGGCCGGCGACGGCCACCTCGAGTGTCGCCTCCTCGGCCGGAGCGCCGAGCGGCGTGGCCAAGAGCGACTGCATGCGGCCGAGCAGGTAGTCGGGCTCGTAGGGCTTCGTGACGTAGTTGTCGGCCCCCGCGTCGAGCCCGCGGATGATGTCGATCGGATCGGAAAGCGTCGACATCAGGATCAGCGGTACGCTCTGCAAGGCCGGATCGGTCTTCACTGCCTTGCAGAATTCGTAGCCCGTCATCACCGGCATCTCGATGTCGGAGATGATGATGTCGGGCCGCCGTTCGCGGGTGAGCTTCAGCGCATCGGCGCCGTTTTCGGCCCAGCGCACCGTGTGGCCGGCGTCGGTGAGCCGCTTCTGCAGGATCTTGGCCTGGATGCGGCTGTCTTCGGCGATCAGGACGTCCACGCCGGCCATCAGGTGAACGTGGCGAGCGCCGCGGGCGCGTCTTTGTGGATGCTGAAGAGCTTGTCGAGGCTCGTCAGCTTGAAGACCTGGAAAATCTCCGGCCGGATGTTGCACATTTTGAGACGGCCGTGCCCTGTGGAAATCTTGCGGTGCAACTGTCCGAGCAGGCCGAGCATCGCGCTCGACATGAACTCGACGTTGCAGAAGTCGAGCAAAACGTCGGGGCCGGTCGCCTTGCCGAGCAAGGTGGCGATCTCTTTCTTGATCTCGTCGAGCGTGGTGTCGTCGAGAATCTTCTTGTCTTTGAAGACCACCAGGTGCACGTCGCCGGTCTTGCCGGTCTGGATTCTGCGGTAGGCGTCCATCGTGTCTCCTCGCCCCGTTATGAAAGGCCCCTGTAGCCTAATCGTGCCTGGCGGCGGCGTCCATCGACGGGGCCGCGACCCCGGCCGGCCGTCAGTCGTCGGCGACGATCCCCGCCGTGGCCAGCCATTCGAGCTCCCCCGGATGGCCGGGGCCGTCGTCGAGCCGAATCGAGGCGACCGCACCCTTCTGCATCCGCACCGCGGCGGATCCGTCGCCGATCGAGAGGGCGACGAGCCGCCCGACGCACGGCATGTGCCCCACCCAGGCGACACGCGCCGCGTCTTGTTCGATCGTCCACTCGACGAGCGCCTGCCAGTCGCTCGCCGGGGCGAGTGCGTCGACGATCAGCGGAGGGCGGGTCTCGAACACGTCGGCCAGGATCTCGGCCGTCTCGCGGGCCCGCACGAGTGGGCTCGTGGCCACAAGATCGAGCCCCATGCCCGCCACCCGCAGGTGCCGCGCGAAGGCCTCGAAGCGCCGGCGACCTTTTTTGGTGAGCCGGCGGGAATGATCGTCGACGCCGGGGCCGGGATCTTCGGCCCAGGCGTGGCGAATGATGAACAGGTGGGTGGTGAGCGAAGGCATGGGCGGTCCTGGGGCGGATGCGAGTGTGCGATCGATTGTGGTTGGGCCAGCGGGCGTGGGCAAGTTCAGGCCCGCCGCCACAGCTCGTCGAGAGGAATCCCCGCCGCGCGGATGGCGAGGGTCGCGCCGGTCAGCCAGCGTCTGGCGTCCAGCGGATAGCCCGCCGTGGGTGCCAGTCCCGGCACTCGGTCCGTCCAGGCCGCGTTGAATGCTTTCATCGCCAGTTCGCGCACGTATTTTGCCGTCAGGCTCGCCACGGCCACCGGCAGCCGGGCCTCGCCCCCGACGGAAAACTCGATCCGCAGCCGCGCGGCCGGCACGGCGTAGGTCGAGCGATCGGAAGTCTCCTCGAGCGCTTGGACGAGCGGCGCTGCGAGGTGCCGGCCGACGAGAGCCGCATAGCTCTTCCGACCGCCGTGGCGATCGCACCACACGATTCTTTCGCCGTCTGGAAAGCGATCGAGCAACTCGGCAGCGAGATTGAGCGTCGCCTGGGAGAGAATGTCGGATTTGTTGAGGCCGTGATCGAGCAGACGATTGAATTCCGCCGGATAGATCGCCCGGGCGGAGATACCCACGAGCTCGATGCCGGCGGCATCGAGCGCCCGACTGGCCGCCGGCGCGGCTGCCCGACACGATTCGGCGGCTCCGGCTCGGGGCACACGCAGCGCTTCGAGCCCCGACCAATCGGCGGCGCCCACGGACTCGGGCCCGATGTGGCCGAGCGTGGCTGCTAGCGCGGGCCATCCGTCGATGGAGCCGGCTCCAGAGAGCGAGAGCGCCGTGTGCACGCCGCGTTCGAGGGCTGCGAAGCCGTCGCGTCCGCGATAGATGGTTTTCGAGTCGGCCCACAGCGGCCGGGGAGACCTGTTCCACACCCCGTCGGCTGCCGCGGTGAACGCGCTCTCGGCCGCATCGGGAGCCGCGGCGAGCCGCCAGGCGCTGGCCGCGACGACGAGCGGGCCCAGATTCGGTCCGTAGCCCGCCTCGTCGGTGCCGATCACGAGCGTCATCGATCGTTCCGCCGGGGAATCTGCCGGCAATACTCGTAGATCGCGATCGACGCGCTCGTGGCGGCGTTGAGGCTGTGCGGGAGGCCGGCCAGGGGGATTTCGGCGACCCGATCGAGCCGGCAGAGAACGTCGTCTTCGAGCCCGGCCCGTTCGTTGCCGATCACGAGCACCGTCCGCGGCGCGAAGTCGAACGTGAACAGCGGCGTGGAGCCGGTCGTTTGTTCGAGCCCGACGATCTCGTAGCCTTGGGCCCGCAGCCGGTCGAGCACCGGCGGCAGGCTGCGATGCACCTCGAGGACGACGTGGTCGGCTCCATCGCGGGCGATCTTTTCGTCGAGCCGGGCGGTGCCCGTGGCGATCACCCGGGCGATGCCAAAACAGCCGCACGTGCGCACAATATGGGAGAGATTCACGTGGCTGCGCATGGGTGCGCAGGCGACGACGAGCTCGCGCGGTGCGGCGAGAACTTCCGGAGGCTTGTGGCGAATGTGGGCGAACCGAGTCATGGGCTGGTGTCTGAGTATGGCATTCGCGGCCGCAGGATGCGCCCTGGCGGAGGCCCCACGCGCGGTGGCCGTGCGCATCGTCGATCATGCCGGGCTCACCGCGGAGATCGCCGCCCACCGCGGCAAGGTCGTCGTGCTCGACTGCTGGAGCACCTCATGTCCACCGTGCGTGCGCGAGTTTCCCCGGCTTGTCGCGCTTGCCGAGGCATTTCCCGGCGACGTCGTCTGCGTCTCGCTGTCGTTCGACTACGAAGGGATCGGCACCCCCGAGGAGGTCGTGCCCAAGGTGCGCACGTTTCTCGAAGCGGTGGGAGCGGGCCGCGTCGTGAACCTCGTCGGCAGCGACGACTCCGACCTGCTGGCCACAAAACTCGACCTCGTGGGGGTGCCCGCGGTGTTCGTCTACGGTCGCGAGGGCCGGCTGCTGGAGCGGTTCGACGACGACGGGGCGAAGCGCACGCTCGGCCGCCCGTTCACGTATGACGACGTGGAGAAGACGGTGCGAGCAGGCTTGGGGGACGGCGCTCCCCGGCGGTAGACTGCCCGGAAACCAGGACACGCATGCCATGCACGTCGACAAAAACTCCGCCGGGCAGGCAGGCCGGCCCGTGATGGCCCCGGGCGATGCCCGCGATAAGCCGCGGCCTACCGACACCGTGAAGAGCCCGCTCGGCTCCGGTCGGGAAACGGTCGAATCGATCGTCGTCGCGTTCACCCTCGCACTGCTCTTTCGGGCATTCGAGGCGGAAGCGTTCGTGATTCCGACCGGATCGATGGCGCCCACGCTCATGGGCCGCCACAAGGATCTCACCTGCACGGCGTGCAGTCGGGATTTTCGCGTCGGCTGCAGCGCGGAAGAAGACGACCAGTCGCAGAGCCTGCGGACGGAGCAGTCGCGGCTCGAACGCGAACTCGACGGCCTCAAGGCCCGGCTCGCCGACACGGCCACGCCTCCGGAGGTCCGGGAGCCGGCCCGCCGCCGCGTGGAGGTGCTCGAGAGCGACCGTGGCCCGCTCGCCCAGCTGCGGATGCGGCTGGCGGGCAAGATGGTGCCGGCCGCAAAGTGCCCCAACTGCGGCTCCGTGATGCGGCTCGTCGAGTCGGATGGCCCACAGGTGCGCTACGACCCACGCTATCCGTCGTTCAATGGCGATCGGATCCTCGTCAACAAGTTCGCCTACGACTTTTCCGATCCCGCCCGGTGGGACGTCGTCGTGTTCAAGTATCCCGAGGATGCGAAGACAAACTACATCAAGCGGCTCGTCGGCCTGCCCGGCGAGACGGTGTCGATCTCGGCCGGCGACATTTGGACCAACACGACCGGCTCGCTCCCAGTCATCGCCCGTAAGCCGCCGGCCGAGCTGCGGGCGATGCTGCAATGCGTGCACGACAGCCGATTCGTCGCCCCCGAGCTTCGCAAGGCGGGCTGGCCGCTGGCGTGGAGTGATTGGTCGGCTGCGGGTTCGCAGGAGCCGGGCTGGCAGACGGGCGACGAAGGGCGATCGTATGCCGTGACCGCAACGGGCACCGCCCCGGCCACGCTGCGCTATCGTCACATGCTCCCGTCGGCGGAAGACTGGGCGGCGCTCGAGCGCGGCGAGGGCGCAGCCATTCGGCCACGGCCGCGGCTGATCGATGATTTTCAGCCATACAACGCGATCGCCACACGGCCGCATTGGGTGGGAGACCTGGCCGTGGAGTGCCTCCTCGAGAATCGCGGCAGCGGCGGCACGGTCGTGCTCGATCTCGTCGAGGCGGGCCGTGCCCATCGATGCACGATCGACCTGGCCGACGGCACGGCCCGGCTCGGTCTGCCGGATGCGCCGGGCGGAGAGTCGCCCCGCGGCAAGACGGCGGTGCGTGGCCGCGGTCGTTGGCGGGTGTTGTTTGCGAACGTCGACGACGAACTATCGCTGTTCGTCGACGGCCGCCCGGTGGCTTTCGATCGGCCGACACTCTGGAGTCGCTCGATCGATGTGGCCGAGGCGAGCCTGCCCGACGACCGGCCCGCGGAGCCAGGCGAAGCCGAGCCCCGCGACCTGGCGCCGGTCGGAATCACGGCCGTGGCAGCCGATCTTCGTGTTGCCGATGTGCGGGTGCTCCGCGACGTCTACTACATCGGCGCGCTCGACGTCGGCGCCCGGCCGGGTGAACTCATCGAGCGGGAGCGGCTCGAGTTTCCCCTCGAGCCCGGACAGTTCTTCGTGCTCGGCGACAACTCCGCGGCGAGCAAGGACAGCCGAATGTGGATCGCCGGTCACCACGTCGACCGGGAACTCCTCATCGGGAAGGCGCTGGTCATCTTCTGGCCGCACGCCGTCCCGGCAAGCTGGAGCGTTCCGGTGAAAATCGGGGGGATGGAGCTGCGATTGCCCTCGTGGCCCAACTTCGCGAGGATGGGGTTCGTCCGTTGAGCCCGGTGCCGGGTGGCGCCGGGTGAGGCCTGCACCGGCTCAGGGAGGAGTCCGTGGCACTCTTGTCCGTCGATGGTCTCGTGAAGAACTATGGCCGCCGCCGCGTGGTGGATGGCGTGTCGTTCCATGTGGAGACAGGCGAGATCGTGGGCCTCTTGGGCCCCAACGGCGCGGGCAAGACCACGAGCTTCCGGATGACCTGCGGCCTCGTGATGCCCGATGCCGGCAAGGTTTTGCTCGACGACGCCGAGATCACGCACTGGCCGATGTTTAAGCGGTCGAGGGACGGCGGCATGGGCTACCTCGCCCAGGAGCAGAGCGTGTTTCGCAAGCTCACTGTCGAGCAAAACCTGCTCGCGGTCATGGAGCTCGTGGGCATGGACAGGAAGGAGCGCCGCCGCCGCTGCGACGAACTCATCGAGCAGTTCGACATCGTGAAGATTCGCAAGTCGAAGGCCCACTACATTTCGGGGGGCGAGAAGCGCCGCCTCGAGATCGCCCGCTGCCTCGTGACCGAACCGCGGATCATCCTCCTCGACGAGCCGTTCACGGGCATCGATCCGGTGACGATCCACTCGATTCAGAAGATCATCCGGGGCCTGCGGGACGACGGAATCTCGATCCTGATCACCGACCACCGCGAGCGCGAGACGCTCGCGATCACCGACCGCAGCTACGTGATCCGCGCCGGGCAGGTGCTGTGCCACGGCACCGCGCACGAGGTGCTCAACAACCCCGACGCCAAGAAGTATTACTTCGGCGAGAGCCCGGGCGTGGTCGAGGCGGCCTGAGGCGTCAGCCGTGGCGGTTGAGGGCGATGCCCTTGAGCGTGAGCACCGAGCCGACTGACATGAGCGCGAGGCCCAGCCACCGGGGCGGCTCCACCACCTTGCGTCCCGGGCCGTTGCCCCACACCGAGGGCTGCTGCTGGAGCCGGGCCCCCACCTGGGCCGACACGAACTGGCTCGAGGGCTCGCTCAGCGTGAACGACTCCACCATCCGAAACTGGACGCCGGTGAAAAACAGTAGGAGTCCGACGATCAGGATGGATTGGTTCTTCATGGCTGGCCTGCAGCCGGGGCGTGGCTCGCCCCTGCTGTATCCTTTTTCATCGGGGCGCGGAGCCCCGGCACTCCAGCCGACGAGGAGAACGGCATGGTTGTAGCGGCGGTATCGGTCGCACCCGCCGGCCTCAACGCTTGGCGGCGACGAGGGCGAGCAAGGCCTTCTGGGGGGCCACGAATTTTTCGAGCCCCTCGTCCATCAGCACCGTTTCGAGCCGCTGCATGTCGACCGCGGCGTCGAGTTCGGCGAGCACCGCGGCGGGGGGCAGCTGGTCGATCGTGCGGGTGAACGTGCGCGACGGCGAATCGGCGGCCTCGTTCGTGGCGGGTGGATTCGTCTGGATGTCGGCGCCGGCGAGGGCGGTGACATAGAAGCACGGATCGACGCCGGCCTGCTTCACGCCCGTGCTCGCGAACACGATCTCCTGGGCGAGCGGAGTACGGTGCGTCCGCCAGAAATCCTGGTTGTCCATCCACACCCGCTTGGCGTTGGCGATGGCGAGCATCCCCTGGGCTGCCGGCGAGAGGCTCGGCACGTGGTGGGCGGTGTAGACGTCGATCCGCGACACGAACACGCTGTACACACTCTTGAACGACGTCAGTGACGGCCGCCGCGAGGCGCCCTTCCAAATCGCATCGCGGGCCCGTTCGTACTGCGCACGCGTGAAAATCAGCGTCACATTGAGGGGCACGCCGGCGGCGGCCAGGTGCTCGAGCGCCCGGATGCCGGCGGGTGTGGCGGGTACCTTGATCATGCGGTTGGACTGCCCGGCCGACCAGGCCAGGCCGAGCTCCACATAGCGGGCGACGCGGTCGTCGTCGGACAGGCCGCCGGCGGAATCTTCGATGAGCGGGTCGAGCTCGAAACTCACCCAGCCGTCGTTGCCATGCGAGGCCTCCCAGACGTCGTGAAACACCCCCTGGGCGTCGCGGACGAGGTCGTCGGCCAGCGTCCAGGCGATCGTGTGATCGTCATGGCCGGCGGCGACGAGTTCGCCGATGCGGCGGTCGAACCGACCGGTCTTGATGAGGTCGGAGATGATGACGGGATTGCTCGTGGCGCCGGTGGCCCCTTTGGCCCTCGCCTCCCGAACGAGGTCGGGGTCGACCGAGTCGAGCCAGAGCTTGGTGCCTGTGGCGACGAGCGAGGCGAGTCCGTGGGGCACGGTGGGTGTCTCCAGAGAGAGTTGTGGCAAAATGACCCTGGCAAACAGGGAAAGCTACGGGGACGTGTGCCGGTTGGGCGGAGAATTTGTGTTGAAGCGGCCCTGCCGGTGACGAAGAAGTGTAACGAGTATTCCGGTCATGCAGGCCACCCCTGAGATCTCTGGACAGGTTGCCGTGAACGCCCTTCGCCACATCGTGTTCGTGCACTTGGCGGCGGCCATTCTCGGCCTCCTGGCCGCCGACGTGCGATCCAGCCGGGCGGAAGACATCGTCCCGATCCAGTTTGCCGACCTGATCGAGGGCGACGACGCTGCCGGAGACGTGCTCGAGATCCCGAGCGTGCTGGCGGCTGAGGAGATCGTGCCAGGCACTGAGACGGTCATCGCCGACCGTCTGCTCGGCGAATCGGCTTCGGCCGAGGAACGCGGCGCCGCGCGAGCCGAGCCGATCGTGGAGACGTCGGCCCGGGCGCTCGACGGCATGCGGCTCGACGACCTCACGCTCGACGAAATGCCCTACGAGGCTTCGAGCGGCGACTGGTTTTCAAACGGCCGCTGGTATGGCTCGGCCGAGATGCTCTGGTT